>JAOPYB010000352.1 GCA_025964835.1 Nocardioides sp.
TCACGCGCGACCGCTTCCAGGGCGATCGTGGCATCGCGCCAGGCAAGAGCACCGAGGCCTGGCGAGACTCCGCCATGCTCGCCAACCGTCTGTGAAAGCGCCAGACCAACAAACCTTGCGAACGACGATCGCTGGCGGCGGTATGACGCACAGGGTCACACGGGTAGTCGAGCAGATCGCCGTCTGTGAGGCGGTCGTGGGCCTCGGCTCGCTCCGTCCTCGAAACCCAAGAGCCTGGGCTTGACCACCGACCATTCGCATGACCGCAGGTCTTGATCCTGCGCCCTCGGCAGTCGCATCCTCGAGGGAGGAGGCGCGATGAAGTCCTCGAGTGTTCCCGATGGTGTACCGGTCCTGTCGCCCGGCAGGCATCGATCGCCTCGACGTGGTGCATGTTTCATGGAGTTCGCCTCCTTCTTGGCAGGTGAGCGATGGAGTGATCACCCCTCCTGCACGCATCCCCTCCTGGCGCAGCTCGCTCGCGACGTCAATGACAGCCTCAGCGACAGGGAGCGCCAACAACTGGTGCCGCTGATTCCGTGGGTGGTGGGTCGGTGTGGCGACGATCGCACGTGGCTCACACTCCCAGTGGCTGTGGCCTCCAGGGCGATCCTTGACGTGCCCGAGGAGACACAGGGCGTCCTCGCTGGCGGACTCCTGTGCGCGGAGCAGCTCTCCGCCGAAGCTGGACCCGACCTGGCCGCGACCCAGCGCGAGGCCCGCGCGGCGCTCGACCTCGTTCCCGGCGCGGTCGCTTGGGCGGCACGGCTAGAGATAGCTCCACGAATCACTGCACGGCGCTTCACCGAGCGCAGCGCCCCGGCGCTGGTTCGATGCGCCGCCGCGGGCATCGTTAAGAGTGAGGCTCCAGATCGGGACCTGCGACTGCGCGCTCTGCTCGAGGCGGCCATCGCCGCGTGCCCAGCGCCGAAGCAGGTGGCTCGGGTGCCCGAGGTCTCAGAGGCGTTCCAGTTCACTGCGGCAGGTTGATCCGGCCTTGGCCAGGTTCGTGGCGCGGCTGTGCTCTTGTGGCGCCCACGCTGCGTCACAGGCGGCGGAAAGACTGTGAGGATCGCCTTTGCAGCCTGATGGTGCTGGGCTGTGTGAACCGCCCCGGCGAGTCCGGAGACTTCAGTCCTTGGAAGGATGGAGTCATGTCGGGGAGAACGTCGACGAGGTACCCGGCCGAGCTGCGTGAGCGGGCGGTCCGGATGGTCAGTGAGATTCGGTCCGATCATGAGTCGGAATGGGCGGCGATGACCCAGGTCGCGCAGTTGCTCGGGGTCGGGACACCGGAAACGGTCCGCAAGTGGTGCCGGCAGGCCGAGGTCGACGCCGGTAGGCGGCCGGGGACGACGAGTGATGAGTCGGCGGAGCTGAAGCGGTTGAAGCGGGAGAACGCTGAACTTCGCCGGGCCAACGCGATTTTGCGGAGTGCTTCGGCTTTCTTCGCGGCCGAGCTCGACCGGCCACAGCGTTGATCGTGCAGTACATCGACTCGGTCGCCGGGAACCGCGACGGGGACGGTCTGCGATGGGGTGTCGAGTCGATCTGTGCCCAGCTCACCGGGCTGGGCGCCAGGATCGCCCCGTCGACCTACTACGAGCACCGCGACCGCCCGCCGACCGCCCGCGAGGTCAGGGACGCCGACCTGAAGCCGAAGGTCGCCCAGGCCTACGCCGAGAACTACGGCGTCTACGGTGCGCGGAAGGTCTGGCTAACGCTGAACCGGGAGCGCCCTGGTGGTGCGCCACCGATCGCGCGCTGCACCGTCGAGCGGCTGATGGCCGAGCTGGGCCTGCGCGGAGCGGTGCGGGGCAAGGTCAAGCGCACCACGATCAGCGACCCGCATGCGGCGAAGCCGCAGGATCTGGTTGACCGCAACTTCCGGCCGCTGGCACCAGACCGGCTGTGGGTCGCCGATTTCACCTACGTCTCGACCTGGTCGGGCTGGTGCTACACCGCGTTCGTCATCGACGCCTACGCCAGGCGGATCCTGGGCTGGTCGGTCGCGACCACGATGACCAGCCGGTTCGTCGTCGACGCGGTCGACCAGGCCATCTGGACCCGCGGCCGTGAAGGCCGTGATCTGGCTGGCTTGATCGCGCATCACGACCACGGAGTCCAGTACCTCTCCGTGGCCTACTGCGAGCACCTCGCGACCGCGGGGATCAAGCCCTCGACCGGCGCTGTCGGGTCCTCATATGACAACGCGCTCGCGGAGTCGGTGATCGGGCTCTACAAGACCGAGCTCATCAAGCCGAGGCGGCCGTGGCAGGGCCTCGACGATCTCGAGATCGCCACCGCGGAATGGGTCGACTGGTTCAACCGCCGCCGACCCTTCGAGTACTGCGACGACCTCACACCGGTCGAAGCAGAGCAGGCTCACTACGCTCACCACCAGACCCCGACACCGGTCGGCGTCTCAAACTAGAAAGTTTCCGGACACTCCGGGGCGGTTCAGTGGCAGTCCTACTACGAGCTGGGCAGTCCCCTTTCGAGCCACGCCTCGTCAACGGCGCCCGGCAGACTGCAGACCGGAAGAGAGCCACACGACACTCAGTGGCAGCCGCGTGGAGAGCCCTCCGCCGGACACCTGGACCGAGTCTGGCCAGACGCCGATCCTGCAGGGAAGTCTCTAGTAGCCGCGTTACGGCACCCAGCAGGTCACCGCCACGGGGATCCGTTCGGCGGCGAGGTCACGGACCAGCGGATACATCATTTTGGGAGGGTGTCGCGCGCGAAGTAGGCCGTCGCCCGCCGCAGGATCTCGTTCTGCCGCTCGAGGTGCTCGGTCCGCCGGCGCAACTCGCGATTCTCGGTTTCCAGGTCACTCACCGGTGCCGGTGCGCCCCGGTCGGGGGACGGGCTGGGCCCGGCGTCCTCGCGGTCGGCGATCCGAAGCCAGCGAAAGAGACAGGACTCGGAGATCCCGAAACTGCGTGCGATCTGTGCGAGGGACTGATCGCCCTGGCGGGCGACCGCGATCACGTCGCGACGGACTCCTGGGCCTACGGAGTGGGCACGATGCTGATCCATCCAGCGAGGACCACGTCCTCCAGGCAAGGAGTCCACTGAAGCCGGGGCAGACCCAACAGTCTGGCCCGCGACCTGCGCATCGACTGGGCGTGAACTGTGCACTCCTCGCTCAACTCGCGTTCGGGCGGATGCTTCGACTCGGGCTCGCTCTTCCCGGCGCAGTTGCGTGAGAGCACCAGCGCAGGCGTCTCGAAGGCAGCGCCGTGTGACCAGTTACGCCTTCCACTGGCCTGAGTCGCGCCGGAGCACCGACGAGTCGACTCGGAACGAGCGCCCACTAGCGGTCGCGTGACCCTCTCCGGTCGGCGTGAGGCAACTCGACACGTACTTCCCTGAGAACCCTTGACATGTCACGGGCGTTAGCGTTTATATAACGCGGGTAATCTACAAGGTGACTCCGGAGCGCTCTCGTGCCCAGGCAGGCTCGACCTTGAGCGTGTTGCACAACTGAAGACGCGGCGACGAAGCGGACACCGAGCCATGGTCGACAGTTTGCGGAATGGAGTGGTGGACCTCAACGGGTGTGGGGTTCCGCAGTCACTCGATCGCACGACCTGGGGGACGTTCCCCGCGAATGCGGGTCGTGGGGAACTCCTTGCCAGACCATCCGTATCTACGGGGAAACTCAATCAACTCTCACAGAGTGAAAGCGACTGGAATATGCGCAGCACAACGAGCACGAATCTCACCAGGTCCCTGCGGTGGACGACCAAGCACACCAAACGCGCGGGCGTGAGCATGGTGTGCGTCGCCATGCTCGCCCTCAGCACTGCGTGCGGGAGCGACAGTTCCAACGGAGCTGGCGACTCGACGTCGGTGAAGTACGCGGTCACGTCCCCGCTCGTGCCGCCGCAGCTGCCCCCGTACGTCGGCGCTCTGGTAACCGGCAAGGACTTCGGCCTGGACATGAAGCGTGACGACCTCCAGGTCCTCGACGACACCCCCTCGGCGCTCCAACTGCTCCTATCCGGGAAGATCTCGGCAACTTCGGCCGCGTTCATCGGGTTTCTGAAGGCGCGCGAATCCCAGGACCAGTTGCGCACCTTCTGCCCTGTCCAGGGAACCACTAGCGGAGTGATCGTCAGCGTCAACCCCGACGTCACCACAATGGCTGACCTGTTCGACTCCTCGGTGCGCGTCCTCGTCGAGAGCCCCGGCGGACCGAACGACTACTTCATGGGCCTGGGGATGGAGGCAGCTGGACTGGACAAGACCAGCGAGGATCTCCCCAACACCACGATCGTCGAGGACCAAGAGCAGCGGTTGTCCGCGCTCCTCGCGGGCAATGCCGATGCAGGCGCCGTGTGGGACTACGACGTGCCCAAGCTCCAGGAGAAGTTCGGCGCCGACAGCGTGACCGTGCTGTACTCCTTCACCGATTCGCCCACTGTTTACCTGTCCTTCATCTCCACGAAGAAGTGGCTCGACGACAACCCGGAGACCGCAGCGAAGTTCTGTGCCTCGGTACTCGAAGCCAACGGCAAGATGACGGCCGATCTCGATCTGTACAAGAAGATCATCAACGACTACGCAATGGGCGACCCGACGGACGAGATCGTCGAAGCAGTGTGGAACACCGCGCACAAGACGCCGGGCATGTGGCCGAGCACGGGTGGGCTCGAGAAAGACATCGTCGATCCGGTGATCGACTACGCCATCAAGAGCGGACTCATCACGAAGGAGCTGACCTACGATGACGTCGTCGCAGAACAGCCGTACCTGGACGCCCTCGAACTGCTGAAGAGCAAGTAGGCCAAGTCCTAAGTTACGACACAAAGTGCATTCGGGCACCTGGGATCAGGATGGTTAGAACGGATGACTGAAGTGGGTCAGACCAGCGACAGCGCGGCCCATCCGGGGGTCCACAGAGGGCCAACGGCTGGCGGTGAGACACAGGACGAGGACCCGGCGCTCAACTACGTCGAGCTCCGTGGAGTGGGCAAGACATTCACCCACGGTCGCCAGAGTCGCCAGATTCTCGATGACGTCAACTTCACTGTCCGGGAAGGCGAGTTCTGCGCGATCGTTGGTGCCAGTGGTTGTGGCAAGTCGTCGATCCTCCGAGTGATCGACGGCTTGCTTCAGCCCGACACCGGCTCGGTCCGTGTGAACGGGCGGGACATCACCGGTCCGAGCGAGGACATCGGATTGGTCTTCCAGCAGTTCAACCTGCTGCCGTGGAAGACCGTCCAGCAGAACATCATGTTTGGACTGGACAGCCTCAAGCTCCCAAAGGCGGTCAAGCGCGAACGGTGCCAGCACTGGATGTCGGTGGTGGGGCTGGTCGAATGGTCCGGTCACTACCCTCACCAGCTCTCCGGTGGCATGCAGCAGCGGGTTAGCTTGGCGCGCACCATGGCCAGGGAGCCGTCGCTCGTTCTGATGGATGAGCCCTTCGGGGCTCTTGACGCCTTGACCCGGCGCTTCCTGCAGCAGGAGGTCGTGCGCCTGTGGCAAGAGGGCAAACGAACCGGGATCCTGGTCACTCATGACATCGAGGAGAGCCTCCTCCTCGCTGACCGAGTCTTCGTGATGAGTGCAAATCCTGGCCGGATCGCGGCGACGGTCGAGGTTCCCTTCACACACCCACGGGATGATGCGCTCCAGGCGACGGCGGAGTTCAGCGAGATGAAAGAGCACATCTGGCACCTGCTGACTACGGAAATCTCGAAGACCAGCTCCTACGTCCGGACGAGAAGTGATATGCATGCCGGCTAGCGATGCCAGCGCTTTGAGGTCTGGGCGGGCCGCGACTCGGTCGAGCACCAGGTCCCCTGGCCGGAACCGCACGGCTCGGGTATGGGCCCTGCGGGTCGGCGCCATCGTCCTGGTCCTGGCCGCCTGGGAAGCCACGTCGAACTCGGTCGGCGAGGACTTGCTGCCCAGCATCCAGTCGGTCGTAGTCGACGGCATTCCGCCCCTGTTCTCAGACGGATACGCTGCGGAGTTCGGTCACACACTGATACGGATGATGATCGGCTTCGTCATCGCGTGCGTCATCGCCCTGCCGTTGGGGGCGCTGATGGGTGCTTCGAAGTTCTGGACCGACATCCTTACCCCCTATGCCTACGGGACCTACATGGCGCCGCGTCCTGCGCTGTTGCCCCTGTTGATCCTGACCTTCGGCGTAGGAACGACGTTCGGTATCGTCATGGTTCTGCTGTTCGCCGTGTTCTTCCCGCTGATCAACACGGCCAAAGGTGCCGCGGAGGTCGTCAACGGGCCGCTGTACGAGATGACGAGGTCCCTCCAGATCTCGCGGATCCGGGTGCTGCTCTTCGTGCTGATCCCAGGGTGCCTTCCCTACGTGCTCGCCGGGATCCGATTGGGGCTCGGCATGGCGTTCAACGGAATCCTTCTCGCCGAACTGTGGACCGCCTATTCCACGGGCGGTCTGCTCGAGGCGATGATCTCTTACCACCAACTGCCTGAGTACTTCGCCTTGGCCGGACTCATCGCCTTGACCGCTGTGGCGTCGTTCTCGCTCCTCGGAGTCTTCGAGCGGCGAGTACGGAGGCAACGTGGCATGGCGGTCACGGGCTCGTTCGGGGAGGCGTCATGAGTTCAATTACGTCGCGGCTCGCCTCGGGCCGTCTGGCGCGCTCCGCCGTAGCAATCGCCCTCTTCTTCGTCGGCTGGGAAGTTTACGGCCGCACCGGACGCGCCTTGGCGGTCCCCCCGTTCTCCGAGGTTATCTCCGAACTGAAGGACGTGCTGACTTCAGGTGACCTGCTCGGTCCGACACTTGGCACGGCCACGGTCGCCCTGGTCGGCTTCCTGATCGCCGGCGTTCTCGGGTCAGCCCTCGGACTCCTGATTGGCTTGTTCCCGACGTTCCGTCAGGTCGTAGGCCCCTGGGTGAACGCCGCATATGCAACTCCGATGACCATGTTCATCCCGATCATCGGCCTGTACTTCGGGCTGGGCATGCGCTCGCAAGTGTTCCTGGTCGTCACGTTCTGCATCTTCAGCGTTCTAATGAACACTGCCGAGGGCGTTCAAGCGGTGCCGACCCAGTACTTCGAGTTGGCGAAGACGATCGGCATCTCGAAACCTGTGGCAGTCGGTCGGATTGTCATCCCATTCGCATTGCCCTACGTCTTCGTCGGCTTGCGCATCAGCGTCGCAAGCGCCTTCGCCGGTGCGATCACGGCTGAACTACTGTTAGCGACGGATGACCTCGGCCTGATGATGATGACGGCCAGCGGGAACTTTCAGTTTGTGAAGCTCGCGGCGTTGACCTTCTACGTGGCTCTCCTCGGCTTCGTCGCAGTCGGAGTGGTCTACGCGCTCGAGCGGTGGGTCGACGGAAGACTGCGCACTGGCGCCTAGCGACACCATCGCGAAGAGCGAAGAACTGTTCCGCGTGACTGTGGCTCAGGCGCCTCGGCGTTCGCCGGGGTGGACCGTCGACCTGACGGCCGCGCAGCCGAGTCGGCGCTTGCCTGGAGCCTGAGGCTAAGCTGTCACCACGCGATCAGCGGCAGTCCGTGCAGGCACATAGTGCCCGGACGCTCGGGCCGAGGCGGCGTACACGCGGCCTGTGCCGAGTCCCACGCTCGAGCAGTTCCCGTCAAGCCAGCCGCGGCTGAACGCTGTGGTCTCGGCTGGGTGCGGGTCAAGAGATGCTGGTCAACAGGTTGCTGGGCCGGTTGCGGGTTGCCGACGGACAGATGCCCTGTTGGAACCGACAAGTCGTCACCGAGGTAGAAAATCCTCGCGCTACGTCGCCACGGTGGTTTGAGACTCCGCGCGGATCATCGCATCGATACCGGGGCTGGTGCCCTCGTACGACGATGCACCGGGTGGTAGTTCGAAGGACGAACTTCGAGTGACGTGGCTCGACCGGTCAGCGGCCTGCCGGGTAACGTCTCGCTGAGTGGTGGAGTTCCTCGACACCGTGCGGGTCAGTGTTCTCAGCATGCCGTCATGAGTTCGGGCTTGGCCACCTCCTCGGTCGTCTTCTCGGCCGACTTGGCCATCGACTGCTCGGACGGGTAGCGGCGTACAGCGGTGACCTGCCACTCGTTGTGGGCTTCGACCAGCACGGCGTCGGCCCGGCGGAGCAACGCGGGCGGGTTGGGGAAGACCCCGACCGTCGGTGCGGCGTTCGACCTCCCTGTCGAGCCGCGAGAGCGGGTTGGTCGACCAGATGTCCTTCCAGTGGCTGACCGGGAAGCCGATGAAGGCCAGCAGATCCTCGCGTGCGTCGCGGAGCATCTGCTCGACCTTGGGCAGCTGCTTGCCGAGCACGGTGGCGATGACCTCGAACTGCTCGTGGACGTGCTCAGCATTGGGCTGGGCGAAGACCAGTGACGTCCCGTGAGGTGGTGTAGTTCGGGCCGCTGTTCGTCGTGTTGACGACGACGTAGGCGGCCACCGTGCAACGGTCAGTGAGTTCTTGCGGCAGATACTCCCGGATACGAAACGAACCACGATGGCCGTGGACAATGCTGAGGTGCTCGAGCCATGCAGGTCGTTGGGGTTGAGGACCGGGTCCGGACCGCAGCTCAGACGATGTATCAGGCGTTGATCGACGCCGAGTTGACCGCGGTGATCGACGCCGGCCCCTGGGAACGCACCGAACATCGCACTGCGCGGCGAACGGGTCGCGGACACGGGCGCTGACCGCCACCGCGGGTGGCCTGGAGCTGCGGATCCCCAATCTGCGGACCGGGTCGTTCTTCCCGTCCCTGCTCGAGCGCCGGCGTCGGGTCGATCGGGCGCTGTTCGCGGTGGTCATGGAGGCCTACCTCTACGTGTCTCGACCCGCAAGGTCGAAGACCTGGTCCAGGCCGCGGCTGGGGCGGAGCCCAGTTGGTCATCGCTGACGCGCACACCGGCCTGAAGGCAGTGATCGGCTCGGTCCTGCTCGGAGCCGCCTGGCAGCGGTGCTGCGTGCATCTCACGCGCAAAGTGCCCGCTGTGGCGCCCAAGGGCAACTCGGAGATGGTCGCCGCGGCGACCCGCACGCGCCGCGCCGCCGCCTGGTTCGCCGACCTCGGCATCCGACACTCAAGGTGTCGCGATCGTGAAGCGGTCTGAGCCACCGCCGCAGCCCAAGACCGAGCCGCCGCTCTCGCGGGCAATGGCGTCAGGCGCCGCCCGGTCCTCCGCTACCCATTCGAGAACCAAGGGGGCGTCGACTGTGCTGTCAGCTGCTGTGGCGTCGCCGAGAACACAGGAAGCAGCAGCCGACGAGGAGCAGTACCGCGCCCACTGCGGGGGCGAAACGCTTGGCCAGGGCAGGCCCGACCAGCTTTCCAAAGTCCAGAGTGTCGGCCATCTGCCCCACGCGGGCGCCAGGCGCGGAGACGTGAGTAGCGCCAACGTCCTCGGCACCTCCCGAGCTGGCGTCCCAGCCGGCGGGACGCCCCAGCTGCTCGGACAGGCGATCGACGAACTCGAGCAGCAGCCGGTCGGACACCTCTGTGATGACGCCGCTGCCGAACTGGGCCGCGCGTCCAGTGATGGCGAGGTCGGTGACGACCTCGACGTCGGTGCCGTCGGCTTGCGGTGTGAGCGAGGTCGAGACGGTCACGTTGGCCGTGCCATTGCCGCTGCGGTCGCGTCCCTTCGCTTCCAGCGAGGCGCGGTAGGTCTCCGCATCGCGAGAGACGAAGGCGCCAGAGCCCACGTACCGCATGACGATGGGCCCGAGCTTGAGTCTGACCGTTCCGGCGAACGTGTCGCCCTCGACCGAGTCCATTGATGCTCCGGGAAAGCACAACGCGACCCGTTCGAGATCGTTCATCGCGTTCCAAGTCTCGTCGATCGTCGCCGGCACCTTGAACGTATGCTTGAGTTGCATCTCACTCCTCTAATGACGATTGGTTGACGGGCGCCGCTTGGCTCACGTTTCCAAGCTCTTGTTGGCGGTCGCAAGTGCGTCCTTGATTGCGCACCTCATCTCCGGGTAGCACGCGCAACGACAGAGGTTTCCGTTCATGTGGGCCTCGATCTCCTTTGTGGACTGCTCGCCAGCGTCGAACAGTTCGAGCGCGGTCATCACCATTCCGGGTGTGCAGTAGCCGCACTGCGCGGCACCGTGCTTGGCGATCGAACCCTGCAGTGCTGTGACTCTCTCATCGGAGGTGAGGCCGCTGAGCGTCTCGATGCGTGTTCCGTCGGCCATGGCGGCCCAGTACAGGCAGGTCGAGACCGACTTGCCGTCTACTAGCGCAGTGCAGCAGCCGCACAGACCCACCGCGCAACTTTCGCGCACCGTGCTCTCACCGAGCCGCCGCAGTACTTGAGACAGCGGCTCGTCGATGAAGACCCTGATCTCAACGGGGGACCCGTTGAGATCGAAGCGGACCATCTCCTGATCGCCGCCGAGCCCGCTCTCACTCATCTGTCGCCTCCTCGATCGCTTTCAGGACGTTCTCCGGCTTAATCGGGAGATCCGTCATCCACACGCCGACGGCGTCATGGATCGCCGAGGCGATGGCGGGCGCTACACCGAAGGTGCCCGACTCGCCGACGCCTCGAGGCACTTCGTCGCCCTCGTCCCTGACCATGTCGGCATACACGGTGTTCGGGCTGTCCTCGAACCCGAATATCCGGTACAACGCCAGTCCGGGGTTCAACACCTGGCCGTCTTCGTCGTACTTGATCTCCTCCGACAGAGAGATGCTAGCCATCATGATCGAGGCGCCGGAGAGCTGCGTCCTGACAATCTCGGGGTTGATCGCCTTGCCCACGTCCGAGATGGTCAACAGCTGATCGAGGCGGACAACGCCGGTGAGTGGATCGACGATGACGTCGACGGATGTGGCCGCGCACATCCAGAACTCCGTGATGCGTTCGGATTGCCCGTTGCTGTCAGGCGGGATGTAGTCGGGGGTGAACGCGCCTACGCCGGTCAGGGTGGCTCCCATCGGACCGAACCCGGCACGGAGGTACTCGATGACGCCGCCCTTGACCTTGAACGGATCGACGTCATCGCCGATCTGCGACTCGGTGTCCATCGCGGCGGACAGCGAACGCAACTGGGCGCGGAGATCCTCCGCCGCCTGCGCAATGGCCTTGTGCATGTGGTTAGTGGAGCGAGAGCCGGCCGTCCCCATGTCCCAGGGCACCGAGTCGGTGTCGCCCGAGACCACCTTCACCTCATCGAGAGACAGGTTCAACTCGTCGGCTACCATCTGCGCCATCGCGATGTTCGAGCCCTGCCCCATCTCGACCGTGCCGCAGTGGACCGTGGCGCTCCCGTCGGGATTCAGCATGATCTTCACCGTGGACGTGGTCGGTCCCATCACAGCCTTGAGCGCGATGGCCAGGCCGCGCCCGGCCTTGAGCTCGGGGTCATCTGGCTCCACCAGCGGTCGAGACTGCAGTTCTTCGATCAGCCGCTCAAAGACCAGCCTGGGATCGCACGGCCCCAGGGGCGTACCTGTGTGGTGCACTGCGTTGCGTTTCATCAGGTTGCGGCGCCGGAATGTGACAGGGTCGATCCCAAGCGAGTCGGCGATCATGTCGCCGTGCGTCTCGTACGCCCACACGATCTGTGGGATGCCGAATCCTCGGATGGCGCCCCCGGGGATCCGGTTGCTGTAAACGCCGACGCTCTCGATGTCGACTACGGGAATCTCGTAGGGCCCTGCCGCGACGTTGCCACCCTTCTTGACCATGCGCGGCCCGACGTCCGCGTACGCGCCGCCGTTCCAGATGATGAAGCAGCGACGCGCGAGGATTTTCCCATCCTCGTCGACTGCCGAGGAGATGGTGGTGGTCGTACCTCGCCGGTGCGGCAGGTAGAACTGTTCCTCCATCGAGAACTTGATGCCTACTGGGCGACCGACGAGCAACGCGCAGGCCATCACGATGGGCTCCGTGCGCGCATAGATCTTGAAGCCGAACCCGCCGCCGAGCGGAGCGTGCCGAACGCGGATGCGCGACTCGGTCATGCCGAACATCCGCGCGAGCTGGACCCGGACGTACGAGGGCATCTGCGTCTGGGTCAGCATCTCGACACTGCCATCGCGGTTCGGGACCGCATACGACGACACCGTCTCGAGGGGAGCAGCAGACGCAGATGCCGTGGAGAACTGGTGCTCGAAGACGTGCGGAGCGCTCTTCGCCACCTCATCGAAGTCTCCGGTGCGCAGGATCGACCGGACGTAGATGTTGGGGTTGTTCGCGAGCGGCTTGAGCCCCTTCAGATCGATGAAATCCGCTGACGGCTCGACGTCTCGGTGCAGCGCCTCAGGATTCGCCAGGGCCTCCCGATCGCCCAGTACCACCGGGAGTTGCGCATAGTTCACGCTGACAAGGCCGGCGGCGTACTCGGCGATCCGTTGGTTGGTCGCCACGACCACTATGACTGGTTCTCCGTAGTGGCGCACGATGCCGTCGCAAATCATTGGCTGGTCGCGGTAGCCGGTACCGTGGTAACCGTCGCGGGCCACGGTCATGAGGTCCTCGAACGTGAAGACGCCTAGGACGCCAGGGACCTCGCGAGCGAGGTCACGCTCCACGCTCGTGATCTGGCCGTGCGCAATCGTTGCTCGCACGAGCACTGCGTAGGTCATACCCCTTGGAACGTCGTCGTCGGTGTAGCGGATGTTCCCGATCGCGCGTTCCCACGCGTGAGACGTCCAGTCCCGGGGCAGTTTCTGCGCGGTCATCGAAGAGCCTCCGTCGGCTGAGTGGCGGCCCACTTGCGGACCGCTCGGACAAGCTCCACGTGGAAGATTTTTCGCTTGTAGTCTCCCGAAGCGAGGTTGTCGTCCTTTGCCTCGATCTCGGACTCGACGACCTCGCGGAGCTCCTTGAGGTTGCTCGCGGTGGTGATCTCTGGTTTCCCTTGGCCTCGGAGCCATGCCTCGAGCTGTGGGAGTCGCTTGACCTTCGAGCCGAGCGCGCCTACCGTCACCGCGGCTCGATCAATCGCCCCTTCGACCTCGTCGAGGTTCAGGCACAGTGAGACGAGTGGCCAGTCCTCGACCAGGGTTCCGGTGAACTTGCGGTACTCGGTGAACTGTCCGGGCTGGATCGTCGGGACGTCGACGGCGACGATCACCTCGGTCGAGAGGAGCACTGTCTCGTAGTAGCCGACGAAAAAGTCGCTCAACGCGATCTTCCTGCGGCCAGCCGTGGACGCCACCACCAGCTCGGCCCCCAGGGCCATGAGATACGTCGGGAGGTCCATCTTCGGGTCACCGTGAGCGAGACACCCGGCGATGGTCGCGACGTTCCTGGTGCGCACGCTCGAGACGCGGTGGAGGACACCGGCTAGTGTCGGCACGTGGCGGCGCACCGCCGGGTCGAGCTCGAGGTCGCGCAGGGTACACAGAGCGCCAATCCTCAGGACGCCACCAATGAGCCGGATGTCGAGCAGGTCAGTGTCGTCCGCTCGCCTCAGGCTCACCAAGGTCTCCGGCACGAAAAAGCCCGAACGAGCCATCAGCATGAGGCCAGTGCCACCGCCGATCAGGCGGCGGCCATCCACATCGGCGTTGAGCGCCTCGACGGCTTCGTGCACCGAACCAACGTCAACGACCGGCATCAGCGCCACCACTCCATCGAGAAGAGATTGATTCATGCATCCGCGACCGGTTTGCACCTGTCGAACGGATCACACACCGGTTCCGTTGAGGTTGCGCCACGGTCCGGCGATACACGGACTGTGAGGTCGTGAGACGCGTATCCATTGGCATAAGCATAGTGGAAGTTATGCATTAGTTCAACGGAGGTGAACTATGAGATTCGCGGCCTCGATCGCAAAGCGCGTCGACAGTGTGGTCGTGCTCACTTAAGATCGAGGTCCGATCGGCTCCTAGCCGAGATCGCGTGGCCCCCCGGGATGGCCACGGGCGTCGCCCAGCGAGCGACTCCTGATCTAGGACTTCATCCGTCCACTCATCTCGCGCAGCGTCGGCACGAGTTTGCGAAGCAGCGCGACTCGGTCTTCGTCCAACGCTTCGATGGCGGCCGCGATCGACGCGTTCTGGCGAGCACGACGCTCCAGTAGGGTCCGGATGCCCTTTTCGGTGATGCTCACCAGCCGGGCGCGAGAGTCGGCCGGGTCGACGTCGCGCATTACGACTCCGGTCGACTCGAGCCGGTTTACTAGGGCGGTCATCGCAGGTTGTGTGACGGCATTTTTCGTCGCCAAGGTCGTGACCCGCTGCGGTCCGACTTCGTACAGGACGCCTAGCACGGCAGCAGCCGATAGGCTGAGATCTCCCTGCGGCGCCGCGTGCAGCATCGTGATCATGAACTCGCGGATGCTGTCGGCAACCTCGTCACGTGTCTGCTGGGCAAGCGTGTTCTGTGATCGCTTGACAAGCACGCTCCTTTATATCAGAAGGCCGTTGGTCCCAAATGGGCTCCTGACCCCATTGGGTCCAGGAGCCCAAGAACCCGCTGATGGTCTAGCGGCTCGCCCCGGTGATCAGCTGCTCGTCGAAGTTCCGTCCCCGCCCTCCCCAGCCGCGAAGGCCGTTGGAGCGCTGGAGCAGCTTCGTTCGCACTCGGGCAAGCGGTGCCGGCAAGTTGTGCGAAAGGCGCTCGCGGAACAGGGACCACCGCTGAATCCATTCGGTGTCCGGACGCGCGGTGGCCTCCCAGGCGCGCAGAGCATCGGGAACGCTATCGTCAGATTCGAGGGCATCCACCATGAGGCGAGCGTTGCGCAGGCCGAGTGTGGCACCGAGGCCGAGTGACGGCGGAACGGCATTGAGGGCATCGCCCACGATCGCCACGCGTCCCTTGGACCACGACTTGGGCTTGACGTAGGGGTAGCGGTCGTGTCGCGGGTCCTGGACCTGCGACAGAAGCCGGAAGATCTCCTTGTCGATGGCCGGGAAGAGCCCGCCCCAGTAGTCCGCGTCGATCGGAACCCGGGTGGCTCGACGATCCGACTCGCGCGAGCTCATGTACACATAGGTCTTGCCATCACCCATGGGAAGGATGCCCATGCGGTTAGCAGGCCCCCACCACTCCTCCAACACGGTGCGACCCGACGCCTTGTCGTAGTCGATCAGCAGTCGAGTCGCGCCGTTGCTGCGCTGAATCTTCTTGCCCGTAAGTCCCAAGGATTCCCGGATTGCGGAGTGGAATCCGTCGGCGCCGACGACCAGGTCGGCCTTGCGCGACTCCTTCCCCGCAATGGAGAGGACGCCGTCGGGTGTCGCTCCGGTCGCCCGCGAGTTCGTGAGGACCTCCACCCCGCGAGCGTCGGCCTCGTCGGCCAGCATCTTGATCAGTACCTGGCGTCGGATAGCGAGCTGTCGGTAGGCGCCGGCGAGGTCGCGGTCGGCCAGCACTTCGCCCGTGTGGGACAGGGCCTGCGACGCGTCGAGGTCGACGCCCGCAGCGAGGATTCGCTCCATGAGGCCTAGGTGCTCGAACACCGAGCAAGCGCCCTGATGGAGCGAGATGCCGGCGCCGATTTCACGCACGGCGTCTGCCTGCTCGTGCACCGTGACGGACCACCCCGCCTTCCTGAGAAGCAGCGCTGTGGACAGCCCCACGAGCCCTGCGCCGACCACTTCCGCGTGTTTCTGGGCCACGGAGTTCCTCCACGAGTTTCGAGACGTTCGGACGTGCCGGCCGGCACCCGAGATGCATATTAGAGGTTATGTATTGCTTTGGTCAAACGCCGCGTGAACGTAAAACGCGAAGCAGTTGAGCGGTCGGAGCTCGCGCCCAAGATTCATAACTTGACCTATCTATTCTGCGACCTTAGTGTCTGCTCCCACGGACGCGTGACCAGCGCGCCTGCCCCTACTACGCGTGTCCTGCTGGAGGAACCCGTGTCGGAAAAGCATGTTGCAGTCGCGAGGGGTGATCGAGCTGTCGATCACCGGATCGGGGGAGCGGCGTGCTGACCCTCGAAGGCGTCATCGACCTGCACGTCCACGCAGCTCCCGAGCTGTTCGCCCGCGTAGGTGACGCGATCACGATGGCGGAGGAAGCCCGCGACGCCGGGATGGCCGGGCTGTTGCTGAAGGCGCACCACGAGTCGAGCGTGACTCGTGCCTACTACGCGAGCAAGGTCGTCGACGGGATCGATCTCTACGGTGGCCTAGTCCTGAACGATTTCGTCGGCGGGTTCAACCCGACCGCCGTGGGGGCGGCGCTCCAACAGGGCGCCCGAATGATCTGGGGGCCAACGATGCACGCGGCTCACCACGTCGCCCAATTCGGGAAGGGCACGTACGGGGTCAGCCATATGACCCTCGCGCCTGAGCTGGCCTCGCCGGGAATCAGCTGTCTGGCACCCGACGGCAGCCTGCGTCCCGAGGTACGCGCGATCGTCGAGCAGGCGGCGAGGGCCAACGTGACGATCGCGACCGGGCACCTGGGTCCGTCCGATGTGCGCGCCCTCCTGGCCGAATGTGTCGATCAGGGCGTGCGTTGCCTCCTCACTCACGTCTATTTCTTGGACAAGTCGGAGGACTTCCTCCTCGAGATGGTCGGCCAAGGTGCATTCCTCGAGGTCTCGGCCTCGGTCTCGTTCCCCCTCGAGCACTACCTCCTGCGCAACCACGGCGGCGGTATGAAGCTCGAGGACGTCGCCAGCCTGGTGGAGAAAGTGGGCGCGAGCAAGGTCGTGATCTCCAGTGACTGCGGTCAGATCCACAACTCGTCACCGACTGAGGCGCTGCGCTCCTTCCTCAACGCCGTCAAGGCGGTCGGCATCCCCGAAGACGACATCGCGACGATGACCAGGCAGACACCGCGAGTGCTGCTCGGGCTCGAGTCGGCCTGAGGGGGCAGAAGAACGTGGATGCCGAGATCAACATCAGCTGGCCGGAACTCGACTGCAGCGTCCGGGCCACCCTCGCCGAGTCCGAGAGTCCGGAGCTGGTCGCAGAGTTCCGTGAGGCGATGCCGTTCGGTGTCGTTCAGTCGCACCCAGTGGTATCTGGGAGCTCGGTCACGATGTGGCTCCCCTACCTCAGCAAGGCGCGTACGCCGACGATGGAGTCGATCGTCGACGCGCCCATCGGGAGGATCCGGCTGTCGCAGGGCACGGGAAGCAAGATCTCCATCCAGTACGGACCAGGTCTGGAGCCGGCCAAACAGGCGGTGCTGGGTCAGGTGCACCAGGCCGACCTGTCGTTGCTGCCCGAGGTCGGACGGCGGGTGTGGGACAACCTGTTCTGGCTCAAGCGACCGTTGAGCGTGCACTTCTCCTCGCCCGACGGCGCAATCGCCCCGCCTGCCCGCTCGCCGCTGCGGACCGCCGTCGCGCAGCGGATATCCGACGCCGCCGACGCCATACAGCTCCACGAGCCTCGCGACATGGAGCTGTTGCGGACCGGACAGGTGCCCGACGCCGGAAGTTTCGGACAGTACTTCTCGGTCTGGGACGCCGCGCACGGCCTCGTCCGCGACTTCGTCACTAACACGCTGTACCCGATATACACCGCGCTCTTGCGAGACGGTGTCGAGACGGCTCGTACGGCGTACGACGTAGTGGGTGCCAAGTATCACTTCACCTTGAGCTACCACGGGTGGACCGAGCTCTCTACGTTCGCGCAGGAGTTCCATGTGGTCCTGACCAGCGGGGCCGACGTGGAGTTAGTCCAGGAGGTGCTCGAGCAGCTGTTGCGCTACGGAAACGCCGTCTACGCGTGGTCTCACCAGTCATTCCCTTGGTACGTCGCGATGAACTTCCCGCTCCCCGGCGCGGGTCCGGTCGGTGGGCGGTGGGCACTGTGATCGACCCAGCCGACGTGCTGCGCCGGCTCGAGAGCCGAGGTCTCACCTGGCCAGCGGCGCCGGTCCCGCCCGGGCACTACGTCTCGGCGTTCGTCCACGGCGACGTGGCTGAAACCGCCGGCCACCTCCCCTTCAGCGGGGACGTGGTCGCCGTGACGGGCCGGGTGGGCGACGACCTCGGGGTCGCTGACGGGGTTCGTGCTGCCGAGATCGCAACGGTGAACGCCTTGGCGTCGCTGGCCGACATCATCGGCGGACTGGAGCGGATCGTGCGGATCGTGCGGCTGCGGGGCTACGTCGCGGCGACGCCCGACTTCGGCCACCACCACCTGGTCACGAACGGCGCGTCGGACCTGCTGGGCGAACTGTTCGGAGCCGCTGGCGCCGGACATGTCCGGGCCTCGGTCGGCATCGCTTCGCTGCCCTTCAATGCGCCGATCGAGATCGAGCTCAGTGCAGTCATCCGGCCCTGGGAGAACGAGGAGCAATCGTGACAACGTCGAGTGTCGAGCGTTTCGACGCCAGCATCAACAAGCGACTTGACCAGCTGCGTGCCGCCGGCACCTACAAGCGCGAGATCATCATCGAGGGTCCGCAGTCGTCGACAGTGGCCACAGCAGACGGGCCGATGCGCAACTTCTGCGCCAACAACTACCTCGGCCTGGCTTCCCACCCGGCCGTCATCGAGGGCGCGCGGCGCGGGCTGGAGGAGCGCGGTGTCGGTCTGGCTTCCGTGCGCTTCATCTGCGGGACCCAGGACGAGCACCGGGCGCTGGAGCAGGATCTCGCCCGGCTGCTGGGCTATGACGACGCGATCCTGTTCGGTTCGTGCTTCGACGCTAACACCGGCTTGTTCGCTGCAATCGCAACCGGGGACGACGCCGTCATCAGCGACGAACTGAACCACGCCAGCATCATCGACGGCATCAGGCTCTGTCGGGCCCGCCGCGCGGTCTACCGGCATGGCGACGTCGCCGACCTGCGCGCTCGGCTCTCAGAGGCCAGTGGCGAGGCACGTCATCTCTTCGTCGTCACCGACGGGGTCTTCAGCATGGAGGGTCACCTCGCGCCCCTTCCGCAAATCCTCGATGTCGCCGAGGAGTTCGGCGCAGTCGTCGTGGTGGACGACTCTCACGGCGTGGGCGCGGTTGGCGCACGAGGATTCGGCACGGTCGACCTGTACGGCGCCCAGTCCCGGGTCGCGATCCAGACCGGCACCCTTGGCAAGGCGCTCGGCGGCGCCTCCGGCGGCTACGTCGTCGGCTCCCAGGCCGTCGTCGACCTGTTGAGACAGACAGCCCGCCCGTACTTGTTCTCGAACGCGCTCGCTCCCTCCGTGGTTGGCAGTGCGCGAGCAGCCATCAACGTGCTCACCCACAACACGGAGTTGGTGACCAGGCTGCACGACAACGTTGCATGGTTCCGGGAGGCAATCGCTTCTGCGGGGTTCACGGTACTGCCCGGCGACCACGCAATCGTCGCGGTAATGGTCGGCGAGGAGGAGCGTGCGGCGGAGCTCGCTACTCGGATCCGCCAGGCAGGGGTCCTGGTCGTCGCGTTCTCCTACCCGGTGGTGCCGCGAGGTGAGGCACGAATACGCGTCCAGATCTCGGCCGACCACCGCCGTGCGGATCTCGAGGACGCGGTCAGCGCGTTCCGAGCGGCCAATGAGGAGTTCTCGATCGTGTGAACGATGGGGCGCACGAAGGCGACGGTCAACTTCGGCTCGGTATCGTCCTTACGCTGGCGATGGGTGTAGGACCACTCGTCATCTTCACATTGAGTTCGCTGGCGCCTGAGCTGGTGGTGGACCTGGGCGTGCAGCGCGTGCAGCTGGGCCTCCTCGCCACAGTGGCTTACCTGGCCGCCGCACCCCTGTGCCTGATGGCAGGTCCGCTCCTGCGGTGGCTGGACGCCAGTACGGTGCTGTTGCTCCTGTTCGGATTGGCCGCGATCGCCCTAATCTTGATCAGTGGTGCCCGATCGTGGTGGTGGCTTTGCGGTGCCGCTTTCCTGTCGGGCGTGGTGCAGTCGATGTCGAATCCCGTTACCAACCTGCTCGTGTCGACGTCGTCCGAGCGACCGCGAGGCGCATTGATGGGGGTCAAGCAGGCCGGCGTCCAGATGGGGCAACTCTGCGCGGGCATGGTGGCGCTGGCGGCGCTATTGGTGTCGTGGCGCATTGCCGCGCTGGCCACGGTCCCGATCTGCCTCCTGGCTCTGGTGTTGACATTCGGGCTGCGGCGTACCCAAACTCCGCCCACCGTGATCAGTGCCGGGCCGGGCGGACTCCCGCGCGAGGCGTGGTGGCTGTTCGCGTACTCGTTCTTCGTGGCCGTCGCAGTGCAGGCTTCCAACGTCTATCTCCCCTTGTTCGGGACCGAGCGGATAGGGCTGACGTCTGCGATCGCCGGCTCGACCATGACGCTGATTGGCTTGCTTGGAATTGCAAGCAGGATCGGTTGGGGACGTGCGTCGGACGGCCCCCGCCCAGCATCGTCGTCGTTGAGGATCCTTGCTAGCACGTCGTTGCTCGCGGCCGGAATCTTCGAGATGGCCACCGCCACTGGGAGCCCGGTCGTCCTGTGGGCCGGTGTGGTCGTCCATGCCGCAGGTGCCATCGCGGCCAACGTCGTGATCATCCATGCCCTGATCACCATCGTGCGTCCCGAGCAGGTGGCCGCGGCGTCGGGATATCAGGCGCTCGCGCAGTATCTCGGGTTCGCGATCGGGCCTTTGAGCTTCGGCCTCCTAATTGACCAGGCTGGCGGCTATGCACTGGGCTGGGGCCTGGTCGCGATGGGCTACTTCATGGCGCTGACGATCGCCCGGTTCGCCCCGATCGATCGGTGAGCCAGTGTACTGAGGAGCCGTTGTCCTGCGCGACATCACCATCTGGCTATCGACTTAGGAGACACGCCCTAGTCCGAGTCCGGACAAGAATCGGATCCCCATGAGGTCTCCCACTGGCCGCTCTGCGATCCTCGCTGGACATCCGGCCCTCGCGACGTCACTTGCGATTTCGTCGCTGCAGGCCGGAGCGCCACCCCGTACGACAGAGCCCCCAGGGGTGGTGGGCTTTGAGGTGGTCCTCGGTGCCGTACTCGCCGGTCTCGATGGCGGCGTGATCTCCACGAACCATGGTGGTGTTGAGCAGCGCCATGGACTCCTCAGATAGGTAGGGGTGATCGCCGGCGATCCATTCGTCGTGCATGTCGATGAGCACGGCGCCGGCGAGCCGGATCAGGGCGGCGGCGTTGGGGAAGATCCCGACCACGCGGCTGCGGCGCTTGATCTCCTTGTTGACCCGCTCGAGAGGGTTGGTCGCCCAGATCTTGCGCCAGTGGGCTTTGGGGAAGCCGGTGAACGCGAGGACCTCGGGCTTTGCCTCGTCCATCAGCGGCCCCACCTTGGGGAACGACGTGGCGAGCTGGTCGCGGACCTCGTCCCACGCCGAGCTGACGGCTTCGGGGTCGGGTTGGGCGAAGATCGTGCGGAACACCGCGGCGACCATGTCGGCGTGGACTTGGGAACGTGCGCCAAGAGGTTGCGGGCGAAGTGGACCCGGCACCGCTGGTTCGCGGAGCCCTGGAAGGACCGCTTCAACGCTGCCACGAGGCCGGAGTGCTGGTCGGAGATGACCAGGCGCACGCCGTCCAGGCCGCGTTGTTTGAGGCTGAGCAGGAAGGCACGCCAGAACGTGATGGCCGCCTACTTCACGCAGCCCCGCCGACGAACCTCAAACCCCACCACTCCACGGGACACTCCTCTTTCGCGCCGGTGCCCCAGGCAGGAGTCGAACCTGCGACCTTTCGCTTAGGAGGCGGCTGCTCTATCCGCTGAGCTACTGGGGCCGGGCCCGCGGAATCCCTACGGAAACCGCTGGCCCGTAGGAGTCTAGTGAGGCCCGGTCACGAGTGTTCGGACGGTCGGCGATGCGCGGCCCTTGGGCGAGGTGGCCCCGAATGCGGCCCGCCCGCCGGGGGCCGGCGGGCGGGACGCGTGATCGGGGTGGTGCGGGTCAGCGGACGACGTAGGTGACCAGACCGCTGCGGTCGTCGCCGCCACCGTCGCCCTGGTCGTCGTCGCCCTGGCAGTCGTCGCCCTGCTCGTCGTCCTCGGAGGCGTTGTCGGTGCCGTCGTCGTCGGAGTCCTCGGCGCCGTCATCGGTGCCGTCGTCGTCCGAGTCGCTGTCGTCGGCCGAGGTGCCGTCCTCGTTCTCGTCCTCGTTGTCGACACCGTCGTGGTCCGCGTCGTCGTCGTCGGCGACGCAGGACTCGTCGGCGTCGTCCTCGTCCTCGTTGTCGGTGCCGTCGTGGTCGGCATCCTCGTCACCGTCGGGGGTGCCGTCGTTGTCGGTGTCCGGGTCGGTCGGGTCGGTCGAGTGCGCGCCGTCGTGGACCTCGTCGCCGTCGTCGTCGCCGTCGTCGTCGCTGTCCTCGTCGCGCGGGTCGGTGCCGTGGCGGTACTCGCCGAGATTCCGGAGGCCGTCGTGGTCGGCGTTGCCGCGGGCGTTGGCGCGGTTCGGGTTCAGCTGGTGCGAGACCTCCCACCTGTTGGGCATGCCGTCGTGGTCGGAGTCACCGCCGCTCGCGCCGGCGGGCGAGGACAAGGTGAGCAGTCCGGCGACCGCAAGGGTCGAGGTGGCCGAGAGGAGCTTGAAAGCGGGTGTGCTGAGCAGAGACATGGGGCTCTCCGAAGGTGAGCGGGCCGCGGCCCGTGGCTGATGCGACAGGTGCCGCCTCGATGAGTACATGTCACGGGGCGTGTGCTGCGTTACATCCCGGCCGTCTCGGTCCTGCGGACCCCGTTCGGGTCACCCGGCATGGCCCGAATGGGCCATGGGGAGCCACCCGGCCGGACCTGTCGCCCCACCGGTCACAGACGCCCCAATTGACCCATGGAGCTCGAGGTCGTCCCTGTCGCGCCCCGCCGGCGGACGATGCGGCGGCTGGGCGGAGCGGCGTACGCCGTGCTGGGGGCGGCGCTCGCGCTCGCCCTGATCGCCCTGACGGCCGACGATTCGGCGCTCGCAGCCGACCCGGCGCGGAGCGGGCGCCAGCGCCCGGTGACGGCTTCCCAGCGGGTCGCCGCGGCCCCCGCCGCGGTGGTCTCCGTGGAGGGCTCGGCGGGGACCCTGACCCTGGACTGGGGCGACCTCGATGCGTCGCCGCTGGTGTGGAAGGGCAACTACGTCGTCATGCAGCCCTGGGAGTACGCCCGGATCCCGGCGTTGAAGGCGAAGAACCCCGGCCTGCAGGTGCTGATGTACAAGGACGTCTCGGCCACCGTGGCCGGTGCGTGCCGGGACGCCGCCTGCACCCGCGACGACGCGATCCTGCCGACCGGGGTCGGCTACCACTGGGCGCTGCGGCACCACCCGCGCTGGTTCCTGCGCGACCGGGACGGCCACCAGCTCGAGTGGTCGGACTGGCGCGGCCTCTATCCGATGGACGTGAGCCGCCCCGACTACCAGCAACGCTGGGCCGACAACGTCCTCACCGAGCTGGGCGCCCACGACTGGGACGGCGTGATGCTCGACGACGTGCTGACCGGCCTGAGCCACTCGGTCGTGGACGCCCGGGTCTCCACCGCGATCCCCACGGACGCGGCGATGTACGACGCCACCGAGTCGTTCCTGGCCGCGGTCGGTCCGCGCCTGACCGGGGCCGGGTTCGCGGCGATCACCAACGTCGCCTTCCAGTGGGACGACTGGCGCTCGGTGCTGGCCGACTGGTCGCCGTACGTCACGGGCTGGGAGAACGAGTACTTCGTGAAGTGGGGGCTCGACGACAGCGAGCGGCCGTTCACGGGTGACGACTGGGCGTGGAAGATGCGGATGGCGGACTGGTGCGCTCAGCGCGACGTGCCGCTGCTCGCCGTCACCTACAGCACCCGGACCGACACGGCGGTGCAGGTCTACCACCGGGCTACCTGGCTGCTCACGTGGAACGGGCGCACCGGGTCGAGCATCTTCGTGCCGGCCGAGGAGCTCACCGACCACTGGCTGCCCGTGGCGACCGCGGACATCGGGCTGCCCACCGGCCCGCGGCGGCGGGACGCAGGGTCCGGTGTCTACCGGCGCGACTACACCCGGGGCGCGGTGCTGGTGAACCCCTCGACGACGACCACGCGCGTCCCGCTGGACCGCAGCTACACCACCCGGTCGGGCAGGTCGGTCACGAGCGTGCGACTCGGCCCCGCCTCGGCCGTCATCCTGCGGCGCTGACTCAGCTGGAGTGCAGGACGACCACGTCGCCGTGGCCGCCGTAGCCGAGCATCGCGCGGTCGAACGGCGTCCCGTCGAACGTGACGAGCAGCCAGCCGCCCGCGGGGTCGGGGACGAGCTGAGGGTGCGGGATGTTGGTGCCGTACGGCGCATCCAGCCGGCCGACCCGGTGGCCGGTCAGGTCGAAGACGGGGAAGCAGCGGTCGCGCCCGTCGCTGGCCAGCAGCCAGATGGCGTCGTCGACGGTGGCCAGGATCGGCCCCTCGCACTGGCCCAGAACGGTCATCCGGGCGACCGCGGTGAGGCCGTCGGTCCAGTCCGCGGACGTGGTCGCCGCCAGCGCCGGGTGGAACGTGAACGGTCGCTGCGACCGGCTCTCGACGTACGCCAGGTGCCAGCGGTCGCCGACCCGGGTGAGCGCCGGGTCCCACGTGCCGTGGCCGGTCGGCATCGAGGTGGGGACGGTGTCGAGCACGTGCACGCCGGCCAGCAGGTCGGCGCTCGAGGTGGTGTGCCGGACGTGGATGGTGCCCGGCTCGAAGTCACCCCACGAGCTGGTCGCGACCAGCCACCGGTCGCCGTCGCGGACCAGCTGGCCCGCGTGGTCGCCGACGACCAGCCCGCCGCGACGGCTGAACAGCTGCGCCTCGAGCCGCATCCCGGGGGTGTCCGCCGGGTCGAAGGACCAGACGGTCCAGTGGGCCTGCTGGAAGGAGCCCGTGCCGGCGGCCGTCCAGGTGAGGAACATCCGGCCGTCGCGGACGTACGGCGTGCCGTCGGCGTGCTGGACCAGGTGCGGGTCGCGCAGGCCGGTCATCCCGAACAGCCCGGCCCGGACGCCGCCGAGGGAGTCCCCGCCCCACGCGTAGACGTGCGCGGCCAGCACGTCCTCGCGCCGGAGGTCGACCAGCGCCTTGACCTTCGCCCGCTCGGTGAGCAGCGGACGCCACCCGGCACCGGTGTCAGCCAGCGCCGTGACCTGGTTCTCGCACAGCACGAAGGCGAACCGGAAGGGCGCGGCCAGCGCGACCTTGCGCCGGCGCACGACCCGGGTCCGGCCGGCGCGCCGGATGCTGATCGTGACCCGGGACGTCCCGGCCGACCAGGTCGCGAGCACGTGCTCGTCGTCGCCCGTGGCCAGACCGGCCGACACGGCGGCGGCACCGCGCGCGACCTCGACCTCCACGGTTGCGTACGGCGCCACCGGGCCGGTCGCCGCCCGCACCAGCCCCTCGGGGTCCGACAGCTCCGACAGCGCGAGCTCGTGCGCCACGAAGCCCGGCGCCACCAGCTCGAACGGGCGGAACCGGTGCAGCGGCCGGAAGGTGAGGTCGAAGATGGTGGGCTCCTGGGCTGAGGGGCTCTCAGCGTCCCGTCCGCCACACCCGCATGTCGAGGAACCTGGCCGTGTATCCCTCCCCGCCCATGGCCACCAGGCCGATCCTGGCGTGCTCTCCGAGATTCCGGTGGGTCCAGGTGCCTCCGCGCACCCAGGAACGCCGGTCCTGACGGGTGTACGCCGTGAAGTGGTCCGCTCCCGGTCGTTCGTCGACGACGATGCGCAAGGTGGTCGTGTCGCCCGGCGGCCCGACCACACCGTTGCCGTAGACCGGCAAACCCTCCGGTGCGCCGGCGATCTCCTTCGCGAACTCGGTCTGGCGCGTCTCCCAGATGGAGACGTGCGCGAGTTTGACGAAGCGGTCCCTGCCGTCGTGGACAACCAGCGCGGCCTGGACGTAGTTGTGGCAGCACCCCTCGGGCGGGACGTTCAGCCGGACCCTCGTCTGCACCACGTAGTCACCCCGAGGCGCGTCCCGGCTGAGAACCGCCGCGTTGTTGGGCGTGCGGGCGATGTCGCCGGCCTGGGTGTCGAACCGAAACTCCCCGTCCTCCACGCCGTACGTCCCTACCGGCGGCGGGCCTCCGGTCCAGCTCCAGGCCGCGTCGAGCCCGTGCTCGAAGTCGTCGGAGAACTTCGGCAGCTCGCGTCCGAGCGGCAGCGGCGCGACCGGGTGCGGGTGGTAGCCGCTGGGCCGGCCCGGGCGCGTCGCCGGCGCGGGCATGCGGCGGTCGGAGGCGCCCGAGCCGGCGCGGACGGTCGGCCAGCCGGCGACCCAGTCGAGGGGGTCGAGGAGGGGCAGGCGCCGGGTGAACCCCGGGTCCGTGGCGAAGTAGGGGTCGTGACTGTCCACAGCGTGGTACATCGTCCACCACCGTCCCGCCGCGTCGGTGAACACCGAGTTGTGGCCGGTCCCGACCCAGCGGTTGCCGTTCGGCAGGAGAACGGGGGTGCCGCCCACCCGCCCGGCCAGCAGCGACTGCCCGTCCCGGTCCCTGAACGGCCCGAGGGGGCTGCGGGATCGGCCGGCGAAGACGCCGTACGACGTCAGCGGTCCGTTGCAGCAGTTGGTGGCGGACGCGAACAGCCAGTACCAGTCGCCACGCCTGACGACGTTGGCACCCTCGTAGCGGTTGCCGATCGTGATCTGGGTCGGCTCCCCGACGGTCCTCGCACCCTGGTCGTCGAAGAGCACCCGGGTGGCCTGGATGCCGCCGTAGTAGCTGCCGTAGTAGAGCGTGCTGGTGCCGCGCACGGTGTCGCCCAGTACGTCGGGGTCGTAGGTCCAGAAGAACGCACAGTCCGTGTCGGGATCGGGCCGGGGTCCCACCAGCGGCTGGTCGGCGACCTGCCACGGCCCGGTCGGGCTGTCGCTGACGGCGATGCCCAGCGCACTGTCGCCCGTCGACGCACAGGCATCGGCGCCACGCAGCGAGTCGTCGGTGTCGGTGACGACGAACGTCAGGTAGTAGAGGTCGGTCGTGGCGGAGTAGACCACGTCCGGTGCCCAGATCCCGGCGCCGTCCGCAGCCCAGTCGGGCGGCTGCGGCAGTGCGTCGCCCACGTAGGTCCAGGTGACGAGGTCGCGCGACCGCGACATCGGCAGCGGGTGGAACCGCAGCTCGCCCTGGTCGTCGACGTCGTGGTCGTTGAGCGGGTCCGTCGTGCAGTAGAGGTACCAGTAGCGGTCGCCGGGGCGCTGCCCGTGCAGCACCGTCGGGTCCGCGCAGCTGTCGATCGTGCGACCGCCCGGCAGGTTCGGTGCGAGGGGATTGCGGTAGCTGCCGTCCGCAGCGGGCGCGGCGTGCGACGCACGGGCGGCCGCGGAGCCGGGCCCGGGCGCGAGGAGCAGCGAGCCCGCGAGCAGGAGGATGGTCAGAAGCGCTGCGAGGGGGGCACGACGGCCGAGGGGGTGACCCATGCTTCGCTACGCTGCAACACGGGCCGTCGTCTGGCAAGGCCCGGCCGCGATTCCTTCGCCCGGCCCGGTGGTGGGGCCGAGGGTTTGTGCAACGTGGCAGGTCAGGGCGACAATTTGGAGTTCTTGCGTAGGTTCGTCCTGCGCCAAGCCCCACACACCCGAAGGTGACCCCTTGTCCGACGCTGAGCCGAGCAGTGCCCAGCCGGACCCGAGTGCGCCCAAACGCCGTGGTCGCATCCGCAAGCGGCACACCGTCGGCAAGGTGCTGCTGGCCGCCGTCGTGGTGCTGGCCCTCGCCACCGGCCTCTCCGTCGTCTTCATCTACCGCCACCTCAACGGCAACCTCAACGTCGTCGACC
>JAOPYB010000039.1 GCA_025964835.1 Nocardioides sp.
GGTGTCGAGGGACCGACGCTGTCCTTCCGCGGCCTCGACGACCGCGGGTTCTACCACCGCGTGGCTCCGACCAGGCCGGACCGCGCCACCGAGCTGACCATGTGGCACGACGCCTACTGGGACATCACCGGATGCGGCAACACCGTCGACGCCAGCAACCCGTTCGCGCTACGCCTGATCCTCGACTCCCTGCGCTACTGGGTCACCGAGATGCACGTCGACGGCTTCCGCTTCGACCTGCTCTCCGCGCTCACCCGCACCGACTTCGAGATCGACATGCACTGCCACCTGCTCACGGCGATCGGCCAGGACCCGGTCCTGCGCCACGTCAAGCTGGTCGCGGAGCCCTGGGACACCTCGGTCGACGGCTACCGCGTCGGCGAGTTCCCGCCGCCGTGGGTGGAGTGGAACGACCAGTACCGCGACGAGATCCGGGACTTCTGGCGCGGCCACTCCTCCGGAATCCGGACCGTCTCGACGCGGCTGGCCGGCTCGTCCGACCTGTACGCCGACGACGGGCGGTCGCCGTACGCCTCAGTGAACTTCGTGACCGCGCACGACGGGTTCACGATGCGTGACCTGGTGACCTACGAGCACAAGCGCAACGAGGCCAACGGCGAGGACAACCGCGACGGGACAGACAACAACCGCTCGTGGAACCACGGGGTCGAGGGCGAGAGCGACGACCAGGCCGTCGTGGCCCTCCGCCATCGCCAGGTCGCCAACCTGATGGCGACGCTCTGCCTCTCCAACGGCGTCCCGATGATCACCGCGGGCGACGAGCGCGGTCGGACCCAGCGGGGCAGCAACAACGCCTACTGCCAGGACAACGAGATCTCGTGGGTCGACTGGCGCCAGGAGGACGCCTGGCTCGACGTCTACGAGATCACGAAGACCGCCCTGCGGCTGCGCCGCGAGCATCCGGGCCTGCGCCAGCGGCACTGGTTCGAGGGGCGCCCGACGATCCGGGGCGGGCCCAAGGACCTCGCGTGGCTGCACCCGTCCGGCCGGGAGATGACGGGCGACGACTGGCACGACGACTCGCTGACGACCGTCGGCATGTTCGTCTCCGCCGACCCGCTGCGCGCGCCGGGTCCGCGCGGGGAGCAACAGGTCGACTCGTCGTTCATGATCTGGCTCAACTCCGACCCGAAGCCGCTGCGCATCGAGTTCCCCGAGAACGACTGGGTCCAGTCCGGCGAGGTCGTGCTGTCCACCGACTTCAAGCTGCCGGTGGGCACCCCCGTCAAGGCCGGCGACCGGCTCTCGCTGGGCAGCCGCACGGTCGTGGTCTTCCAGCAGACCTGAGCGGAGCGCCGCTCAGGCGAAGGCGACCACGCCGAGCTCGGCGGGAGAGATCAGCAGGTCGTTCCTGGGGATGACCCGGACCGTGTAGCCGAACGCCCCGCCGTGCTCGAGCGTGACCGAGCCCTCGAAGCAGTGCCGGCCGCCCTCGTAGGTCTCGCCCACGGCGAGCGGCGCGACGGTCGTCTGGATCAGCTCGTCCTCGCTGTTGATCTTGCCGTGCACCAGCTGCACCTGGACGTCCGCGGGCGTCAGGTCGCCCAGCGCGACGAAGGCGCGGACGCTCATCTCGTTGCCGACCTCGGGGGCGTCGCCGACGCCGCTGCTCTCGACGTGCTCGACGCGGACGGCGGGCCAGCCGGCCTTCACCCGCTTCTTCCACGCGGCCAGCTCGGCGGCACCGTGGAAGTCGGCGTTGAGGAGCCGGGCGTTGCCCGCCGCCGGGGCGTAGAGCTGCCGGACGTAGTCGCGGACCATCCGGGTCGCCAGCACCTTGGGCCCTAGCGACTTGAGGGTGTGCCGCACCATCTCGAGCCAGCGGGTCGGCACGCCGTCGGCGTCGACGTCGTAGAAGCGGGGCGCGACCTCGTTCTCGATCAGGTCGTAGAGCGCGTGGGCCTCGAGGTCGTCGCGGTGGTCGGGGTCGTCGACCCCGTCCGCTGACGGGATCGCCCAGCCGTTGTTGCCGTCGTACCACTCGTCCCACCAGCCGTCGAGGATCGACAGGTTCAGGCCACCGTTCAGCGCGGCCTTCATGCCGGACGTGCCACACGCCTCGTAGGGACGCAGCGGGTTGTTCAGCCAGACGTCGCAGCCCGGGTAGAGCGGCTGCGCCATCGCGATGTCGTAGTTGGGCAGGTAGGCGATCCGGTGCCGCAGCTCCGGGTCGTCGGCCAGCTGCACGATCGCCTGGATCAGCTTCTTCCCGCCGTCGTCGGCCGGGTGGGCCTTGCCGGCCATGATCAGCTGCACCGGCCGCTCCGGGTCGAGCAGCAGGCGCTTGAGGCGCTCGGGATCGCGCAGCATCAGCGTGAGGCGCTTGTACGACGCGGCGCGGCGCGCGAAGCCGATCGTCAGCACGTCGGGGTCGAGCGCCGTGTCGATCCAGCCCAGGCTGGACTTCGCGAACCCGCGCTTCTCACAGGAGCGGGCCAGCCGCTTGCGGGCGTCGACGACCAGCCGCTCGCGCAGCTGGCGCTTGGTCGCCCAGATGTCGCCCGACGGGATCTTGTCGACGGCGTTCCAGAACGCCTCGGCGTCGTCGGAGTCGGCGTCGGCACCCTGGCCGGCGGCCAGGGCGAAGACCTCGCGGGCGACCCAGCTCGGGGCGTGGACGCCGTTGGTGATCGAGCCGATCGGGACCTCGGCCTCGTCGAAGGCGGGCCAGAGGCCGTTGAACATGCCGCGACTCACCTCGCCGTGCAGGATCGAGACGCCGTTTGCGCGCTGGGCGAGCCGGAAGCCCATCACGGCCATGTTGAAGACCGACGCGTCACCGGTGGCGTAGTCCTCGGCGCCGAGCGCCAGGATCCGGTCGAGCGGGACACCGGGGGTCGCGCCGGTCTCGCCGAAGTACTGCTCGACGAGGGTGCGCGGGAAGCGGTCGATGCCGG
>JAOPYB010000062.1 GCA_025964835.1 Nocardioides sp.
TGACCGGCGACCCGATCGCCGACCGGCTGCTCGCCCGGATCTCCAAGGACGAGAACCTGCACATGGTCTTCTACCGCAACATCGTCGCGGCGGCGCTGGAGATCGCGCCGGACGAGACCATGCGGGCCATCGCCGACGAGGTGATGGGCTTCGAGATGCCCGGCGCCACGATGGCCGGTTTCCGCCGCAACTCGATGATGATCGCGAAGGCCGGCATCTACGACCTGCGCCTGCACCACGACGACGTGATCATGCCGGTGCTCCGGCACTGGGACGTCTTCGAACGGGGCGGCTTCGGTCCCGTCGGCGAGCAGGCCCTGGCGGAGCTCGGCGCCTTCCTGCAGGCACTGGACGCCCAGGCCGCGAAGTTCGTCGAGCGACGGGCCGAGAACCGCGCCCGCGCGGCGGCGCGGGCCGACACCGACGCCACTCCCGACATCGCCTCCTAGACGCGTCCGTAGCGTCCCCCACCTCGGCTCGCGGCCGTGAGACGATTTTCGGGTGATGGCGGCTCAACCCTCGTCCCCGGAGCCCAGCGAGATGCTGGCGCACCGCAACTGGCGCACCGACTGGACCGCCGAGCGGACCTGCCTCTACTGGTACCTCACCTTCGAGGACCAGCCCGGGTTGCTGTCGCTCTTCCAGGACGTCGAGGACGACCTGCGTCGCGTCGCGAGCATCGACGTCGTGCCGCCCTCGTGGCTCCACCTGACGCTGCTCGAGGTCGGTTTCGCCGACGAGGTGCAGCCGTCCGAGATGGATGACCTCGTGACCGCGGCGCGGTCGGTCACCGGGCTGCTCCCCCTGGACCTCGAGCTCGGCCCGATCACCACGATGACCGACGCGGTCGTCCTGCAGGTGGCCTCCGAGCAGCTCGTCGCCCTCCAGGGCCTGCTCGCCGAGGGGTTACGCAGCTCTCGTGCCGTCGAGCCGGACCCGGACGGCTTCTGGCCACACGTGAGCCTCGCGTACACCAACAGCGACTGCCTGCGTGAGGAGGTCATGGGTCCGCTGAGCGACGCGACGGAGCGCACGACGTCGCTCAGCGTCCCGCGCCTGACCCTGGCCGCGGTCACGCGGGCGCAGGACCACTACCGGTGGCGGGAAGTCACGGCCCTCACCCTCCCGGAGGAGTCCGAGCTGGGGATCGCCACGTAGGTTGGTGGGCATGATCGGATTCCTCGTGGCCGGCCTCATCATCGGGGCGCTCGCTCGACTCATCAAGCCGGGACGGCAGAACCTCGGCTGGCTCGCCACCCTGGGCCTGGGCCTCGTCGGCTCGCTCATCGGGGGCTTCATCGCGCACGCGCTCGGCACCGGCTCCATCTGGGAGCTGAACTTCCTCGGCTTCGTGCTGGCGGTCATCGCCGCGGTCCTGCTCATCGGCGTCGCCGAGAGCGTCGCGGGCAAGGACAAGTCCCGGGTCTGAGCCCCTGACCGGCGCGGTGCCGCCCTCAGTCGGGCAGCATCAGCTCGAGGCCGAGCCAGCACGCAAGGTCGTCGATCTCGGCGTGGATCGCGGCCGCGGTGTCCGGCGTGAACGGCTCGTCCTCGTGTACGGCGTCGACCCGGAGCACGCCCTCCAGGCGGTCGGCGGTGGCATCGAGCTTGCCGACCAGGCGGTCGCCGTACAGGATCGGCAGCGCGTAGTAGCCCCACTGGCGCTGCGCGACGGGCTTGTACATCTCGAGCTGGTAGTCGCACTCGAAGACCTCGGCGAGCCGCTTGCGGTCGTGGACGAGCCGGTCGAACGGCGAGAGCAGGGCCGCCCGGCCGTCGAACGGCGCATCGAGCAGCGCCGGCTCGACACGCCACTCCCCCTTGACGCCCTCGATCACCGCGGGCTGACCGGCCTCGCGGACGTGGTGTGGCTCGCCGGGCACCACGGTCACCGTGCCCGTTCTTGTCGTTGTTCCAGCCCGAGGACGGCCACGGCTCCTCGCAGGTTTCCGGCAGCTCACTGATCGGCAGCGGGCCGTCGCCGCGCAGCCGTTCGAGGATGTCGCGCCGGCACCCGTCGTTGGCCTCCAGCCACTCGACGTTCTCGAGCTGCCACGGCTTGAGTGGACCGGGGCCCGGCCAGGCGGCCATCTCGGCCCGGAACAGCGCGAGGTCCTCGCTGGGCCGGATCGGGCCGTGGTGGTCGATGAGCAGCACGATGTGGCCGCCGTCCTTGGGCCACAGCGAGGTCGTCCATCCGGTGTCGCCGATCTCGACGGTCACCGGGATCATCCCCCAGCCGTAGGCCACCAGCGCCGACACCGACTCCAGCTCGGCGCACTCGTCCTCGGGCACGCTCACGAAGTGGTGCGGCGCCGGTCCCTTCCACTGCCAACGTCACCGGTGAACTCCAGGTCCATGCGAGGAGGATACGAGGGCCGGCGGTGACCCGCGGCCCGGTCCTGGTCCAGCGGCGGGCCGACGGGCTCACGCGTCGAAGTCGACGACCACCCGGTCGGTGACCGGATGCGCCTGGCACGCCAGGACGTACCCCGCGCCGAGCTCCGACCTGTCCAGCGCCGAGCAACGGTCCATCTCCACCGCCCCCTCCACGACCTTCACCCGGCAGGTCGCGCAGACCCCGTCCGAGCAGGAATAGGGAAGATCCGGTCGCAGTGGCAGCGCCGCCGCCAGGATCGTCTCGCCCCGCGACGACAGCTCGAAGTCGAGCTCCGTCTCGTCGATCCGCACCGACACCCTGCTGAGCACGAGGGGCCGGGCGTCGGCAGCATCTGTGTCCACGGAAGCGGTCGCGCTGAAGTCCTCCCGCAGGATCGTCTCCTCCGCCACCCCGAAGTCGACGAGCATCCCGGTGACGTGGTCGATCAGCCCGGAGGGCCCACACATGATCCAGCGGTCGACCGGTCCTGCCGGCGAATCGGCACCGAGCAGGCCCGCGAGGCAGGCGCGGTCCAGTCGCTCTGGTGGGCCCAGCGGCGTCGACGCGGCGTCATCCCAGTAGTGCCTGAGCCCGAAGCGGTACCCGTACCTCGATGACAGTGCGTCCAGCTCAGACCTGAACATGGTGGAGCGTCGGGTGCGGTTCGCGTACAGGAGCGTGAATCGGCTCCGGGGCTCGGCCTCCAGGATCGTCGCCGCCATCGAGATGATCGGTGTGATCCCGCTGCCTCCGGCGACGGCCACGTAGTGCTTCTCGGCGAGCGAGTCCAGCGCCGTCGTGAAGCGACCGGTCGGCGTCATCACCCGGACCTCGTCGCCGACGCGGAGCCGACTCGTGGCGTAGGCCGAGAACCTGCCATCGGCCACCCGGCGGATCGCGACGCGCAGCACACCGCTGCCCGCCGGCGAGCAGATCGAGTAGGACCGGCGGATCTCGTCCCCCTCGTGGTCGTGCACGATGGCGACGTGCTGGCCGTGCTGGAAGACGTAGGCCTCCCGCAGGTGTCCGGGCACGTCGAACGTGACGACCACGGCGTCTTCCGTCTCGGCCCGGAGAGCACTGACACGGAGCGTGTGCAACGACGGGCGGCCACGCCGGTGCGCCTGGAAGGCAGCGACCTGCTCTCGATGATGGCGCAGAAGCGGCACGGGTCACATCTCCTTGGAGCCGGTGGCGTGGGTGGCCCTGGCCCGAAGCGCAGCTTCCGGGCCAGGGCGCCCTGGGAGGCGAGGGTCAGACATCGATCCCGGTCAGCCGCTTCGCCATGTACTTCTGGAAGGTCCAGATCGGACGCTCCAGGGGCGAGAGAGCCCCACCCCGGCGTGCCCGGTCGGAGTGCAGCATCCCCTGGATCCCCGTCACCATTGCCGAGTCCTCTTCCTGGATCTGCCGCAGCCAGTCCTTCATCTCGCCACGGATCTTCTCGAGGTCCGGGTGGTCGATCTTGGACTCGTGCACGCACACCGCGAGATCGAACTTGTGCGTGTCGGGACCGGTCGGCCACCACTTCGCCACGAGGAGAACGTCCGGTCCCGGCGAGAACCACATGGTCGGGTAGATCCCCACGAGGAGGGAATGCGAGCGCTGGTAGGCCGACAGCCCGTCGATCGCGGGGAGCGCCAGGGGCTGGAGGTAGTGGCCGTCCTCCTCGCCCACCGAGCCCTCCTGGCTGACGAACATGCGCTGGTAGTAGAAGTACTCGGACTCGGTGGTGTCCGCATCGACGAGGTGGGCGGGCCACAGCGGCTCGATCGACTCCTTGTGCGCACCCTGGTGGTGGTAGGCCTCCCGGCCGTTGTCCATCGCCAGCTTCCACGTCGTCGGCACCTCGGGCCAGTCCAGGCGGTCGAGCACCTTCCACTCGTCCAGCCGGTACGGCGCCAGGAGCTCGTCCATCTCGGTGAACCGGGGGGCGAGGGGCTCGGCGTCGGGATCGAAGTTCATGAAGACGAAGCCGTTCCACACCTCGGTGGCGTAGGTCGCCAAGTTGTAGAGGCCGCAGGCCCGATCGCGTTCGAAGAGGTCGCTCCCAGCCATCAGTGGCGCACCCGTGAGCTTCCCTTCGGTGCTGAATGCCCACGAGTGGTACGGGCACACGAAGGAGTCGGTGTTCCCGGCCTCGGCGCCCTTCTCCCGCTCCTCGTAGAGCAGATCCATGAACCGGTGGGGGCACACCCGCGAGAACGCCCGGATCTGCATGTCCTTGCCGCGCACGAGGACGACCGGCTCCCCGGCGATCTCCGCGGCGAACCAGTCACCCGGGTTGGCGACCTCGTCGGTGCGACACAGGTAGAGCCAGTCCTTCTTGAAGATGCGCTCGACCTCGAGGTCGTAGAGGTCATGGCTCGTGTAGTACTCGGAGGGCAGGAGCTGCGCCTCCTCGAGCGGGCGCGACGCGTGCTCGACGATCAGGTCGAGCAGCTCCTGGACATCCGCGCCCTTTCGCGGCGCCCGGGGCTTCGCGGTGCTCGAGTGCGAGCCGCCTTCATGCTGCTGGGTGACCATCGGTCCTCCTGATTGGTTCTGACAGAGATGGGTTTGCCGTGCGGAAGAGGTGGTGCGACCTCGCCGAGGGAACGGTCAGCTGCCGGGGACCAAGATTCCCCGGCCGACCAGCGTTCCCGAGTCGAGATCGCGGATGGCGTCGTTCACCGCGGACAGGGGGTAGACCGTCGTCTCCAGGGCGACCTTGCCCTGGGCGGTGAGGGACATCAGCTCGACGAGGTCCTTGTAGGTCCCGACGAGGTTGCCCACCACCTCGATCTCGCGAGCCACCAGCTCGATCGTCGGGATGCGCAGCTCCCCGCCGTACCCGACGCAGGCGTACGTGCCCCGGTTGCGCACCATGGTGATGCCCTGCTCCGGTGTCGAGTGCTCACCGACGAAGTCGAGGACCACGTGGGCCCCGCCGCCGGTGATCTCCCCGACCTCGCGGACGAGCGCATCGGAGCCCTCGGCGCCACTGACCGTGTGATGGGCGCCGATCGAGCCGGCCAGAGCCAACGCGGCATCGGAACGGTCGACCACGGTGATCGTCGCGGGCGTCATGGCTGCCAGCGCCTGGACGGCGATGTGACCGAGGCCGCCCGAGCCGATGACGACGACGTGGGTCCCCGGCGTGAGGAGCGGCTGGACCTTGCGCACCGCGTGGTACGCGGTCAGCCCGGCATCGGCGAGAGCCGCCACGTCGACCGGCTGCAGGTTGGGTGCGAGCTTCACGATCGCGCGAGCGTTCGTGAGCAGGAGATCGGCCATCCCGCCGTCGACGTTCAATCCCGGGAACACGGCGTCCTCGCAGTGTGAGTCGTCGCCCACCCGGCAGGGGATGCAGAGGCCGCACGTGACGAGCGGGTGCACGATGACGGCATCTCCCGGCGTCACGCTGTGCACGGCGCTGCCGACCTCGCGAACCCAGCCCGCGTTCTCGTGGCCCAGGATGTAGGGCAGCTCGGGGTTCTGGATGGCCGCCCACTGACCCTCGATCACGTGCAAGTCGGTGCGGCACAGACCGGCGGCGCCGACCTCGACGAGAACATCGAAGGGACCCACCACCCTGGGCTCGGCCACCTCGTCCAGGCTGGGCGCCCGACCGTAGGCATGAACACGAACGGCTTTCATCGCTGCTCCTCGGATTGTGGTGTGGCGGTCTGGTTGTCGCAGGTGGATCTCCGCGGCATCCGCGGTGCGAGATGCCGGCGTTCTCGTGTCGCTAGGTGGAGGCCCGGTCGGGAGTCGCCGGCGCCCGTCCGGGGAGCGTCCCGAAGGCACGCACCAGGCCGAGGAACGAGACCCCTGCCCACACGCCCTCCAGGAGCAGGAACCCCCACTGGTGCCCCTGGGCGGCCTGGACGCTGAGCACACCCGAGCCGGCGAGGTTCAAGATCGCGTAGGAGAGGGACCGTGAGTCCAGGCGGTCGAACTGTGCGAGCACGAACGGCACCAGGACGCACAGCGAGCCGGCGACCTGGATGACCTGTTCCATCAGCGCCGCGCCGCTACCGACCGACTAACGGCCTTCGACGCGTCAGGACGAGAGCGCCGGGACATCGATCTCGCCCGAACCCTCGATGAAGCCGACGAACCGGATCGGCCCCGACGGCGGCAGCGGCGTACCGAGGACGTCGGACATGTAGTTGAGGAGCATGCTCACCTTCCCGGTCGCGCCGGCCCACTTCCCGGTGCCCGAGTTGAACGTCCACGTCCCCTGGTCCCGGTCGTCGCTGCGGAACCAGTCGGTGCGGCCGCGCAGGATGTCACCGTCCGCGTCCTCGAACTCGAGAGCCCCGAAGCCGGACGGAACCTCGCCGGCGTTGTCCATCTCGTCCACTCCGACGATCCGCATCTTCAGGTAGTGCGAGCCGTCCCTCTCGAACGAGAACCGGCACACGAAGATCCCCTGGTAGGACGCCTGGAGCTGGACGTCGTCGATCCGGACAGGGGTGGACCAGTCGGCGTGACCCCCCGATGCGATGGTGACGCTCTGCAGAGACATCTGCGCTCCTCGTTGTCTGGAAATTGCTGTCGGCTCATTGAGCACGAGGGGTCCGCGCGCGGGCTACTGGCCGATCCGCCGACTTTTGGCGCAGAGTTGCGGCACGATGAGGTCGCGTCGGCCGATCGGCCGATTGATCTCGAGATCCCCAGGGTGTGGAGTCCTTGCTGGGGGCATGGGCGAACCGGGGTCGCCCCCAGATCTCGACCCGATGAAACGTCCCAAGAAGGCCGTACATGTCGCACGTGTCACTGATGAGCACGGTTGACGCTGTGGCGCGGATCGGCGCCGCGGCGTCGTCCGCCGCGAGCGTGCCCGACCGGATGATCGAGATACTCGACCAGCTAGCGGCGCTGATCCCGATCGAGGGCTCCATGGTCTCCGTGGTCGATCCGGTCACGCATCGCAGGACCACGGTCACCACGTCGGGCTACTCGACGTCCACCGAGGCGTACCTGAACAGCCAGGCGTTCCACCACGAGATGATCGAGCCGTTCAGTCTCCCTCGACGGGGTGCTCCGGTCCGGCTGCGAGACCTGCCGGTCGACCCGATGAGCCTGCGCTGCGTGGCCGAGCACTGGCAGCCCGCCGGACTCCTGGAAGGTGCCCTGAGCGCGCTGGTCACCTCCGACAGCCGCTACGTCGGGTTCGTCGACGTCTCGACCGGGGACCACGCCCACCCCTCGGACGAGGCCGTCGCGATCCTCGCTCACCTGCTGCCGATCCTGGCCAACGTCGTCGATCCCCTGCAGTCTGCCAAGAGGTTGGTGTCGTCGTTGACGGGAGACTGCCTGGCCGTGGCCTTGGGCGGCGACGGCGAGGTCATCGCGCTGCGTGGCGTCCTGGAACCCGGGATGCTGGAACCGAGGGGGGACCTGCTGCCGAGCGTGACGCGTTGGCTGGGCAACAGGGTGTCCACGGCCTTCCTGTGGCCGACACCCGATGACGGGTGGTACGCATGCCGGGCATTCAGGTGCCGTGACTATGTCGTGGTGCTGGCTCCGCGCGCGCTGACCCACGACCACGGGCTCACCCAACGCGAGCTGGAGATCCTGACGCTCCTGGTCGACGGGAGCTCCAACGAGGAGATCGCCGCCCGACTGTGGATCTCCCCGCGGACGGTGCGGGCTCATGTCGAGCACGTGCTGGCAAAGCTCGACGTGCCCACACGTGCCGCGGCGGCAAGCCGGGCCATGGAGGACGGACTGCTGCTGAGTCCCGAGGTGATCGCCTACGTGAGGTCGCGCAGGCGGTAGCCCTCGCACGTCGCGGGATGGCCGATCCGCCAATTGTCGGGTCGTGAGACGTACATCACGATGAGTTCGCTCCACAGCCGGGCAGAACGCCGGACTCGCTCTCGCACTGGCATTCCATCGCCTGCCTGGCCGACCGCTGTCCCTGCTGAACTCACTTCCGACCAGGACAGGGTGATATCAGTGTTCTCAGCCTCAGCCTCCTTTCCCGAGCAAGCCTCTCTCTATGGCTTCATCTCGGTGATCTTCTTCGCCGTAGGGACAACGAGCCTGTTCCTCGCAGTCATCGCCATGGGGCTCATCGACAGCGGCCTGGTGCGACGCAAGAGCTCGATCGACACCTGGGTGCAGAAGCTCCTGTGCGCCCTGCTCGCTGGGTTCGCCATGCTGGTCGGCGGATACGCGCTCTGGCAATGGCAGTTCAACTCCGCCCTCGGTGTGCCGAACCCCTTCCGCCAAGCCATGAGCGACTGGTGGATCGGTGGTGGGAACTTCCGCCACTTCGCCACCGAGCTGAGTCCGTCGGCCGTTCCCGAGGCAGACACCCTGCAGTCGTACGGCGCGTTCTTCCTGACGTGGGCCGCCCTTGTCGGCGCCCTGCTCCACAGCGTGGGGGTCGAGCGGGCCAAGGCGCTGCCCATGTTCATCCTGTCGGTCGTGGCCGGCGGCGTGGTGATGCCGGTCATCGCCTACCTCACCTGGGGATCCGCCGGGCCGTTGAGCAACGCGGGCGTGCACGACTACGTCGGGATCTTCGCAATGTACCTGCTCGTCGGCTCCTGGGCACTCGTGCTCGCATGGCGTCTCGGCCCCCGGCTGGGCTCGAAGGGCTTGCACCCCCGCACCTCCGGGCCGGCGCCGCAGAGCCTTGCCACCAGTGCCGCCGGGGCCGGACTCCTGATGGTCGCCCTGCCGCTCCCCATCCTCAGCTGCGGCTACTTCGTTCCGGATCTCGGGTACTTCGGCATCTCGCTCACCTCGAGCGGGATGGGGCTGGTCCTGACCAACCTCTTCGTCGCGTACGCCGCCGGCGCAATTGCAGGTGGGGTCATCGCGTACCGGACGCGCAACCCGATCATGGCGATCTTCGGTCCGATCGCGGGATATGTGAGCTGTGCGGCCGGCCTGGACGTCTTCACTCCGGTCGAGACGTTCCTGGTGGCGCTCGGTGGCCCCGTCGCCACCTACGTCGGCGTGCGCGTCATGATGCGCCTTGGCATCGACGACACCAAGATCGTGCCCCTCACCCTGTTTGCGGGGACGTACGGCGCAATCGTGCCGGGTTTCGTTGCCTGGCACACCAAGACCGGCGGCTACTTCGATGGCATCGGTAACTACGCCTTCCAGCACGCGGAGATCACGCCGTGGTGGCAGATCACGGGCTGGGCGGCGACGGTTGGGATTGCGCTTGCGTCCGGGCTGGTCGTCATCCTGCTTCTGGAGAAGACCATCGGGCTCCGGGTCTCGGAGGAGGAGGAGATCGCGGGTCTGGACATCACCTACTGGGATGCGCCCCCGTCGGTGGACGACGTCGATCCCCTCCGCGCCACCGCACCTTCAGGCCCCGCACACAGGTCCGCCATGGTCGACTGAGCCGCTGGAAGACACGGAGCCCGCCCGGATCCTCGCGGGAGGGCTTCACCCCCTGGACGTCATCCGGAACGAGGGCTACTGCCCTCCATGTGGATGACGTCCCTGGGGCGCGCTACCGGGCACCCTTGACAAGGCTAACGACGTAAGCCATTCTGGCTAACACCGTTAGCAGCCAAGGAGAAGGCGTGAAGACCATCCGAGTAGTGACCGACATCGCCGCCCCCGTCGAGACCGTCTGGGCCGAGCTGTCCGCGGTCTCCGAGTACGCCGCGTGGAACCCGTTCATCACGACGTTCCGGGGCGAGCTGGTCGAGGGCAGCCGGGCCGAGGTCCGCATCGCGCCGCCCGGTGGCCGTCCGATGACGTTCCGCCCCACGATCATCGCGGTCGAGCCCGGCAAGCGTCTCGAGTGGCTCGGCCGGCTGATCATGCCGGGCATCTTCGACGGGCGGCACTCGTTCCAGCTCGAGGCCCTGACGGACGGGACCACCCGCCTGACCCAGGCCGAGGAGTTCAGCGGCTTCCTCGTGCCCCTGACGGGCACGATGCTCGAGCGGACCCGCGCTGGGTTCGAGGCGATGAACGAGGCGCTGCGCGTGCGCGCCGAGGCCGCCACCGTGGGCCGGGCGGCTGCCGGGTCCCAGGGGTGAGCCGGAGGGACGAGATCCTCGACGTGGCCGTCGCGGTCCTCGAGGAGGAGGGCCCCGATGCGCTCACGATGCGGGAGCTCGCGACCCGGATGGGCATCCGAGCGCCGTCGTTGTACAAGCACGTGCGGGACAAGGACGACATCCTGGCCGGCGTGCAGGAGCGGGCCCTGATCGCCCTGGCGCAGCACCTCGCCGCCGCCGGCCCCGGGCTGGCCGGGCTCGCCGACGCGTACCGGTCGTGGGCCCGGGCTCACCCCAGGCTCTACGAGGTGGCAACGCGGCGCCCGCTGGCCCGCGAACGCATCGCCCCGGGCGTCGAGGCGGCCGCGGCCGCACCGATCGTCGCCGCGGCCGGAGGTGATGCGCACCTCGCGCGTGCCCTGTGGGCGCTCGCCCACGGGCTGGTCGACCTCGAGCTCTCCGACCGATTTCCGCCCGGGGCCGACCTCGACGCCACCTGGCGCACCGCCCTGAGGGGCTTCGAGCCCCCGCCCTCACCCACCCGCAGCTGACGGGCTCCCGGGACGTCATACCCAAGGAGGGCTACTGCCCCCAGTTCGTATGACCTGCGCCGGCGGACGGGTCAGGCGTTGAAGCGGAACGAAAACCGGGTGTTTCGGCTACCTTCGACCATCGTAGAAAACAGCCGGAAAAGGGCCTCTGACCTGGGCAAACGCCGTCCGCGAGTCGTTGGTAGCCGTTGGCAAGAAACGGGCTCCGCGTGACTTCTTGCGGACTGTTTGCGGACCGCTGGACGGTCGGAGACCCTGAGGTCAGTCGTCGCGACTCACCGACATGACGTCAGGCTAGTCCGAGCCCCGACCTAGACCTTCGATCTTCGCGCATCTTGCGAAAAGATCGCGGATGTTCTGCCAGACAGCTGCTCGGGGCGCGTCGATTTTGAGTGCTCGGATGTATTCGTCGAGACGTTGCGGGCGATCTCGGAGGTAGGTGACTGCTTTGTCGAGGCTCTCGCCGACCGTCTTGCCGTACGCATCGACTGCCTTGCGCGCGCCGGCCTTCAGGGCGACCGTGTCGGGTTTCATCATGGCCAGGTCGATGAGGTCGCGGCTGAACGTCGACGTGTCTGCCCAGCGGTCGTCATTGGCGAGCAGCTTGGTTGCGATCTGGTCTGTTCGCGTCAGGATCCGCAATCCGCAGATCTCATCGTCCGGGGAGGGAGTGTCGAGGTCGATGCGACCTTCGTGGATGATCTCGAACTTGATCGCAACCCCTGCTACGAGCACCGACGTCCGGATCCCGTAGCCGTCGACAGAGGGTGTTCGACCCAGGTCCAGTTCGCGTGTAGCCAGAGCGTCGAGCCCGTGGTCCCTGACCATCTGGCGCAGCGCGCGGTAGGACTGCGGGTCGGAGACCAGGAAGTCGATGTCAACCGATTCGCGGAACTCACCGTTGGCAAGGACGATCGCGGTCCCGCCTCCGAACCAGCAGTTGTGCTCTGCCAGGAGCGGTGCGTCAAGGATCGACAGCACCTCGGCCACCTGTTGGTGGTGCAGCCGCCTAAACAAGGAGCCTCCCGTTGCTGTAGGTGTCCGCCAAGTGCTGGATGAATGCCTTCTCGTGGTCGGTCAGCGTCTCCTGGTTGAGGTGTCGCCAGCCGCGTTCGTAGAGGTTGAGCGCCTCCGTCTCGGTGATGGTGGTGCCGGCGTCGGTCTGCCATGCCAGCGTGCGGAGGCCGGGGTAGTCGCCGACCGTGATCGTCGCCGGTTCTGCTGCTGGAACGTCGAGGATCGGGACGACGAGGTGAAGTCCGAGTGCGGCGGCAACGTTGATGTAGGCGCCGATCGTGACCGAGGGGTTGCCTGCCTCGATCCTGTGCATGGTGACACGCGAAACGCCAGCAGCTTCGGCACAGGCGACTACCGTGACACCGAGGGCCTTTCGGCGTTCGCGCAGCCGGGCGCCTAGGCGTTCGAGGTCCGCCTGTTGCTCGGTGCTCGTGTACGGGCTAGGGGCTGGCATGTTTCTCATTTTAGTCATTCAACCCTTAAAGTCAATAATGAGAAACATTTGACTGCCTTCTCGGTCAGACGGACCGGCCCCAGCGCGAAGCCAGCCGTGCGTCCAGCTCGTCCAGGTCAGACCGATCGACGGGTCCGCCTCCAGCTCGGCCGCGCGCGACCGCACCACGGCCTTCTTCAGCTCTGAGATCTCAACGGACTCTCCGACTCGATGGTCCGCTCGAGGAGCGCCGGATCGATCATGCATCGAGCGTAACGACCCGCCGACTTGCAGTTCTGGGCTTGAGCTCCTCAGCTACCAGGCGCAGAAGTACCACGTCGACAGTTGCAACTGGCTCCGCGTCGACCGCGGCCTGTTCCGGCTCCCCGACTGGCCCCCGGCTCCCGAGGACCAATGGGTGCGCTGGACCCTGTGGAGCCATGGCCGCGGCGTTATGTCCCACGATTCGGGGGCGCTCGTTCACGATCTCGGTGAGCTCGATCCGCGTCGCGTGCACCTGTCGGTTCCTTTTGACTTCCGGGCCGTCGATCCGGCAGTCGTGACCCATCCGACCGAACTACTCACCAAGGACGTCCTCGACCACGGCGCCTGGCGAGTGACCACTCCCCGGCGCACCCTTTTCGATCTCGCGCGCGGCGACACCACGCAGGAGCAGGTCACCGCCGCCGTCGGAGCCGCCCTCGAACAGGGGCTGACGACCGTCCAACGGATCCGCACCCGTTCCGACGAGGCCGGCGACCGGGCCGCGCTCCGGATCGAGCGGGCGCTCGGGGCAGCGGCCAAGCCGTAGCACCATTTCCGACCGTTGGGGTGCTCGAGAGTCCCGACCGTCAGCCCCAGAAGATCGGATCGCCGCTCGTCTCGATGTGGTCGAGGAGCGCTTGGACGTTCTTGGTCGGCCGCTTGCGCTTGTACTCGTGGAACTTCAGGTGCCGGTCGCGCCAGTAGATCGCCCACAGGCCGGTCGACTTCGTGTAGCGCAGCCGTGCGATCGGGAACCTCGTGTGCTCGCCGACGCCATCCCACGGTGGGCGCACCTCGACGATGTCGACGTAGCGGTCGGCAACGTCGGCCTCCACCTTCAGCTCGGACCACAGGTGCTCCGGCACGCGGCCGCGAGCCCAGACATGGATGCGGCGCAGGTCGGTCTCCGGAAGCGTCATGCCAGACCGGTTCGCCGTGCGATTGGTAGAGGCTCACGGCGTCACACCCCGGGCCACGGCAGCATCGAACAGCGTCCGGGCGACCTGCTCGGCTTTCTCGGTCGCCGCGGCCCCCACCGGCTTCGCCTCGTAGCGGTCCTGGTTGCGGGCGCGCCGCAGGCGGTCGAACTCTCGCGCCGCCCTGTCTGCGGGTGGCTTGTCGAAGACGGCGCGCAGGTAGCGGCCGAGCGCCTCGTGCTGACCGGGCCCGTTGGTCGTCCGGAAGCCGTACGCCGCCAGCAGCGCCTCGCCCGTGTCGCAACAGGCGTCGTAGGCGATCCCGTATCTGACGACGACACTGGTGAGCAGCGGCAACTGGTCCAGGCGCTCCTCGGCCTGGCGCAGGAACGAGGTCGCACGCGCGAGGTCTGCGGGCAAGACATCGAGACGTCGTGCCTCGACCAGCGCAAGGACGGTCGCCTGCTGGACGCGGGTGAGCGGAGTCAGCGCCACGGCTACTCCCCGATCACGGCGACCGCCGGGCCGCTGCGCACGTTGTCCAGGAAGCCGGAGGGCGCGGCGAACTCGTCAGGGGTGAGGATCGTCGGGTTCACGGGACGGTGCACCGCGGCCTCGACCCGGGTGCACGCCTCGTAGACCGCGTCCACGTCGGGCGCACCGAGCACCATCACGTCGATGTCGTGTGGTGCCGGACCGGCATCCCCGAGCATCCGCGCGGCGAAGGAGCCGTAGAGGAACGCCGACTCGATCCCGTCGATGCGAGCAAACTCCTCGGCCAGGATCACCACCGGGCCGGTCGCGACCGTGAGGATCTCGCGCAAGGGTCTGACCAGCGGACTCTCGTCGTTGGCGCGGATCAGCCTCGTGCGGCCGACCGGTCGCTCGCTCAGGATGCCGGCGTCCACCAGCCGCGCGACCTCGCGGTGCGCGGTCGGGTAGGCCAGGCCGGCCCGCTTGGCCAGATCGGTGACGCTCAGTTCGTCGCCGGTGAGCAACAGTGTGGAGAGCAGGCGCGCCTGGCCGTCCGACCGGAAGATCGGAGCGAGGAGCGGCGCCTCAGTTCTCATATAACTGAGATTATCCTCCATTATATTGACGGTCAACACTGATCACCCGCACAGGATCGGGGCGCCGCTGGTCTCGATGTGGTCCCCGTCCAGGCGCCCACCCTCAGGTTCCTCCTTTCGGGGAACCTGCCGCCACCCGCTGATCAGCGCCCACCGGCCGTTCGCGACGGTCACGGCACAGACGTGCCAATCGACAGCACCGGGAAGCGCGACGAAGCCTTCGAAACCTCAGTCGCGAGCAGCGAGCGCAGCTCCTTCGACATGGTCGCGACGCCGGCCTCGGAGACCACTCTGCTGAATTTCTTGCGGACTCTGTGCGGACTGGGAGCGGTCACACCCGTCTGACCTGCACAAACGCCTCGATTCACACGTTGAAGCGGAACGAATCCGGCCACTTTCAGCGTTGGCCGACATTAGCCGAATGTGGCGCTGACCTGCGCAAACGCTTCGCGGTGCCGGCCAGCGCTGACGGTCCCTTTGCGTCCTGGTGAGGGCAGATTGAGGGCAGGCGAGGGCCAGAGGCCCTACTCATCGCCTCGCCCGGAGACTGTCGCCTCGATCGACTCCGGATCTCGTCGGACACCGATCACGGCGAGCACGTCGATGCGGTCGTTGCGCACGACGTAGACGGCCATGTACGGGAACCGCTTCAGCAGGACGCGGCGGTAGGGCTCGAACAGGACTGCTCCTGACTCGGGGAACATGTCGATGCGCTCGACCTGGTCATCAAGGCGGGCCTCGAACCGTCCGGGGAGTGACGGATCGAACGCCTCGTAGTGCTCATAGATCGAGGCGAGGTCGTCCTCCACACCGGGGTGGAAGGCCAGAGGTCGAAGGGTCACGCCCGACGGGCGGCGAGCCGCGCCTTGAGTTCGCCCCAGGACAGGCCGATCGACGGGTCGGCCTCGAGCTCGGCGGCACGAGACCGGATCGTGGCCCTCTGCCGCTCGGTCACGTCGACCGGAACCGTGCCCTCGATGTACTCGACCAGCTCCAAGCGCTCATCGAGGCTCATCGCCTCGATCGCTGACTGGAGAGCGGGGTTCACCATGCCCTCAGGATACGCCGCCTCGGCCGACGGCGGTCGATCCATCAGAAGGGCCGTCCTTGACCATGCCGACGAACTCGGGCGGCCACGTCCCCCGCGACTTCGATCCCGCCAGGCGCTTGGCGTCGGCGAGCAGCACGGCCACCTGATCGGCGGGCATGCCCTCGACCAGGTGGATCAGCTCGTCGCGGTTCGCGCTCATACCAGGGAGCCTAGGCGACTCCTCCGGCGATCGGCGGACGTCAGATGGCGGGCGTGCAAGGGACTTCAGCCGCTCGATCTCGCTCCTGCCCAACTCGCCGCGACACCGTCGAAGGACCTCCGCGACGCTGACTCCTTCGACGTCGAGGAGCTCGGCGAGGGCGAGCCCGACATCGAGATCGGCATGCGGGCTGCGGCCTCGTTGCGCGAGGGCGTTGAGGACACGGATGACGAGCGCCTCGATTCGTTGAGCACGGCGGATCAGCTGACGGCTGCGCTCCTCGCGTCGCTCCCAGGAGCGGCGTCGGCCCAGTTGACTGCTCATCGCAGAGTTCTCCTCGGCACAGCCCAACGAATCAGGCGAGTGATCTCGTCGGCGACGCTGCTCCACTTCGCATCATCCAGAGTCCCGTCCCCTGCCCAGTCCCCGATCTGGCGCACCACCCGGCGACAAGTGGCCGGCGACCGGAGCACCGCGTCGACGTGGTCCTCCATGGGAACGGTCGGCTCCAGGCCACGCTGAACCGCCTGCCGTTCCGCGTAGTCCGCTCGACGGCACGCGGCGCTGCACCATCGCTTGGGCCGTCCAGGGTGCCGCGGCACTCCCTCGTAGATCGCACGGCCGCACCGATCGCACGGTCGCTGCGTGATCACTCGTCCTTCTCAAGACCGAGCGTCCAGGCGATGACGACCGCAGATCGCCACCGTAGGTGCTTGCCGACCCGGAACCCCTTGGGCCCGTACCCCGTGTGACGCCACGAGTAGATGGTCTGCTTCGGAACGCCGAGATAGTTGGCGACGTCGTCGATGGTCCAGAGCTCGCTGTAGCCCATCGGCTTCGACGGACGCTGCGTCGGCAGTATGGGCGCTGACCTCGTGCGGCTGGTTGCCGGTGCCGTCGCCGGACGGCCGCCCTGCGGAACGCTCTCTCTCGACGACGAACTCGACTCTCCCCAGAGCCCCGGCTGATCCTCACTTCGCGCTTGGCTGCTCATGACGGCCTTCCTTCGGTAGCTGATGGTCGTTCTTCAGTCACCTAAGTGCGCGAAGCAGACGGCAGCGATCACTCGGGCCGAGCGCCATCACGCTCCCGGCCGGTCTGCACCTCCGGGGGACCCTCGCGGTCGACGGGCAGAGCGAGATTCGTCGGGACGGATCTCCGCCGTGAATGCACCAGGTGTGTGTTGGTTCGTCGTTGCCCGAATCAGGAGGGGGCGCACGGAGCGGATCGGGCTGTCGACGAAGCGGGCTGATCGTGGGAAGCTGGCGACGGATAACTCCCGTAGCATGCGTGCCGCTGGCTTCGAAGACGCTCGGGCCGATGCCGAGGGCCTTGGGTCGTTCTACTTCGTCGCCGTCAAGCGGCGTGGTCCGACGACGACCGCGATGCCTCTCGAGCTTGTGGAAGCGTCCTGTCATGAGAGCGCACCCTCATCCGGGTAATGCCGGTGATCGCAGGCTGCGGCAATCTGCTCGTCGACGTCAACGCGGCGAGGACTCTCTTAGCCCGGATCCACCGCTGGACCTGTTGAGGACCGTGCCTGAGCTCGGAATCTGAGTGAGGATCGGGTCGGGCGGTCCTGGGCGGGCGTGAGCCGCCGGTTGGCCGGCTTCTCCGAGGTCCTGGTCGTCGGGTCGGCTACGTGACGACGAGCGCTACCGGTCTCTGGTCAGGGACGCAGTGGACGACTGCCGCGTGGTCACCGCCTGGCTTGGCCTGAACCAGGGCGACGACGACTCGCCTTGGATTTTCGGCACCGTGACCCTGCGCCCCGGTGAGAGCTTGGTGGGCGATGAAGAGCTGTTCGCAACGACCGAGGCCGAAGCCAAGTCGAACCACGAGTCCGTTCTAGCTCGCCGCAAAGAGGCTCGCGAGTCCTGAGGCGTCGCTGCGCCCCAGTGAGAGAGACGAGCTACTGGCCTTCGCGCTGTTGCTTCTCCCAGGCGACGACGTGGCGCGGGATCCGCGGCCAACTTCCCGCCGCGAACACGCGTGGCAACCCCAGCCAGTCTGTCCCGTCGCCAACGGTCCGCAGCGTCATTGAGCGGGGCCATGGTCCGTCGCCGTGGAGGTACGAGGGCATCAACCGACTTAGTGGTGCCTGTCAGCAGTCGCGGTCGTGGTGTTTGCTGCCACACAGCATCATCGTGACCGGGATGTGCAGCAGGTGCTGCCGGCCGTCGGCCTCGTAGCTGACGTCAACTCCGTCGACCTCGGCACCCTGCTCATCTGCTCTGACGGTAAATAGCAGCTCGGTCGCGTCGGTTCCGGGCGTCCCATCAGTCGCTGCGCAGGCCGGGACTGCGATCGTGTGTCCGGCGGCGGCGTCGAGCGTGCCGGTCAGGTGTGACTGGTCGGAGCCGTCCTGTCCGCCGATGACCGGCGGAGTTCCGTAGCCACCGAGGACCGGGGTGTCATTGGCGGCATATGCGATCGTGAACTGACGCACCATGGCGATGAACGCTGCGCCGTCGATGTCGTTGGCCGGCTCCACTGCGGTGAGGGTGATGTCAGGGGTCGGTGAGCACAGGAGGAACGAACCTGCGGTCGCCGACCAGGTCCCATGATCGAGCCCGGAGCCTTGCGGAGCGGGGAAGATCACCCCGGTCTCGGTACCAACGGTGCGCAGCGGGCCCGCGCCTTGGCCCGCGGAGTCTGTGCCGGGTGCTCGCTCGGCTTCCACGAGTACACGGGAGCCGGCGGTGCCGGTCAGCACCACGGCCGCCAAGGCGGCCAGGGTGGCAACGGCAGCGAGGACCGTCGTTATCCGACCTTTGGTGCTGACCGGCGACCACATCAGTACTTCTCCTGGACCTTCCCGGCCTGCCCCGGCGTGTCGTTGTTGCCGCACACCTGCTTGCGGCCGTGCGTCACGTGGTAGCGCAGCTTCGAGCCAGTGCTGTACCCGTGGCGAGAGAACATCTCGAAGCCGACGTACTGCTTGGCCTTGACGCCGAACTTCCACTCGTAGTCCTGGCCGTCGCTTCGCTCGCGGCGCCACGTCACACCGTTGTACACGGTGCCACACCGGGTCCAGTTCGGAGCCGAGGACAGGTAGTAGTAGAACGCGTCACCGGGCTGCTTGATCGGGAAGATCCAGTACGAGTAGTAGCCGGCCACGTTGTAGCAGGAGTAGTAACCGTAAGTGATGACGGTGCGGTAGCTGCGGCGATAGGTGCTCTCGAGGAAGTCCGCACCCCACCCGTCCGAGGTGCTCTCGGTCCCGCTCTCCGACCAGGAGCCCCCGAAGCTGGTGGCGCTGCCGGAGGTGGTGTTCATGCTCGCGCTGTACGTCAGGCTCGAGGTGTCGCCACCGACCGGGTAGGCAGTCGCGATCGTGGTCTGAAGGTTCCTGCGGTAGCCGGAGATCTCCCGGCAGTTCCACGGCGCCGTCGACTTCATCGACACGTCGGTTGCGGCGGGCTTCGCCAGGAGGAAGCTGGTGTCGCCGGTCTGGCCCTCGTCGTTGGCGACTGCTGTGGGAGCGGTCAGGAACTGCAGCGGGATGCCTTGGAGCTCGGCGAGGTTGACCGCAGCATTGACTGAGGTTTCTTCGACCTCGAGATCGTCGGAGCCGGCGTCGCCTTCACCGAGCTGCGGGGGGCTCGGGGCGACAGCGTCAGTGACAGTCGGCGCGACGCTGGAGGGGAGGCCGGGGACGGCGACCCAGCCGTCAGGAATCGCGGCGCTCGCGCGAAGCAGCCCGACCGTTCCGTCGGTCAGGTTGGAGACACGCAGCGCGGAGACCGTGTGGAATGCGGCAGCCTTGGTCTGCGGGTCGGTTGCATGGATGAGGAAGTCCACCTGTCCGTCGGGGGAGACGAACCGGCTCGGGATCGCCCGCGGGTCGGCGGCGACCGACCAGGTGCCCTCCCCAAGCGTGAGGCTGCTTGAGGGGAGCTGGTGGAGCTCGAACTCGCTGCCCTCGGGCAGGTCGCGCCAATCACCTTCCTTGATCCCGACTAGGAATGTCTCGGGTGTGGGTTGGCCGCCGACGAATGTGCCTCCCAGGCTGGTGGTGACACCGGTCGCCGTGCCGAGGACCGCCCCACCTGTCTGAACGGTGGCCTCCGCAGTCGACTCGGTGGTGGTCGCGCTCATGGCTAACGCTGTTGTGGGGGCGTCTGGGCCTGCGGACAGCAGGCCGAGTGCCAGGACCAAGGCGGATCCGGTTAGCAGGAAACGTTTCATGCAGGGGACTCCAGTCAGGAGGGAATAGGTTGGCGTGCACCACAACTGGAGTGGTTGGGTGGGGTTACGAGCGCCCGCTGATCCGAACAGGACCGTGCCCGATTGGTCTAGGCCACCGCGCCGCATCGCGGGCCGCCCCCGCCGGGGTTGTCGTCGTTTCCGAACTCGAATCCGCGGTTCGACAGACCTCATACGACGGCTTGCCTAGCAGGTCCTTGTCGGTGGCGAAAGGGGCACCATCTCGTGGAGGGGGCCAGGTCTCGTAGAGAGCGACCGTCAACTCCAACGACCCGCAAACGGGGCACTCGACCATCCAGTATTTGTACTTCGTCGAACGCCCGCATCTGCGGTTGGTCACGCGCGCGACGACACGTCCTCACGCGCGTAGGGCGGACGGAGAAGCTGCGCCCGCAGTCGGCCTCCCGGGATGTTCGGCAACAACCACAACGCACCACAAGCAAGTCGCGGATTGCCTCGACCGGCGTCGGCGGCCGGACATACCCTCGAAGGTCTTGGAGAGGAGTCCCGATGCCCGAGGGAATCACGAGACGCGGCAACTCTTGGCGGGCGCGCTACCGCAACCCGGAGACCGGCCACCAGCACGAGCGGTCCTTCGCCAAGCAGGTCGACGCGGTCAAGTGGCGCCGGCAGCAGCTCGACGCCCTCGACCGGGGGCGATGGGTCGATCCCCAGGCCGGCAAGGTGTCGTTCCTGCGCTACTTCGAGTCCTGGGAGCGGGATCAGGTTTGGACCGACGGCACCCGCAAGGCGATGTCCCTTGCAGTCCGTTCGGCAACGTTCGCCGAGATGGATCTGCGGAAGATCCGTCCCAGTCACGTCGAGGCCTGGGTCAAGTCGATGACGGTCTCCTCACCGGAGCGGTCGGCGCCGTTGGCACCGGGGACCATCAAGACCCGGTTCGTGAACGTCCGCTCGGTGTTCCGGGCCGCCGTACGAGACGGGATGATCGCCAGTGACCCGACTGGGCGGGTGCGGCTCCCCCGCCAACGCAAGCGGGAGGCGGCGATGACGATCCCGACACCGGAGACGGTGCGTCAGATCCTCGATGCCGCCGATCCGCGCTTCCGTGCCTTCGTCGGCCTGTGCGCCTTGGCGGGCCTGCGGCTCGGTGAGGCGGCCGCCCTGCAGGTCGGCGACGTCGACTTCCTGCGTCGCGAGATCCACGTCCGCCGTCAGGTCCAGCGGGTCAACGGCGGCGACGTGGAGATTCGGCTTCCGAAGTACAACTCCGAGCGGACCATTCACGCCGCCCCGGCGCTGATCGACATGCTCGCCGAGCACGTCGCGCTCGGTCTCACCAACGAGTGGTTGTTCGAAGGCAACGCCAAGCTTCCGCCGCACCAGAACACCATTGGTCATCGATGGCGCACGACCCTGGTCCGGGCCCGAGTCAGTGGCGTGCGCCTGCACGACCTTCGTCATTTCTACGCGTCCGGGCTGATCGCCTCGGGTTGCGACGTGGTGGCCGTCCAGCGGGTCCTGGGACACGCCAGGTCCACGACCACCCTGACGACGTACGCACACCTGTGGCCGAGCGCAGAGAGCCGGGTCCGGGACGCGTCCACGCGGCTCGCGGCCGAGGTCCTCAGCGCTGGCGAGGGCACTGTGAGGGCAGATCGCGCCTAAACAGGCGCTGACCTGCGTGTTTACACGTTGAAGCGGAACTCCACGACGTCGCCGTCGGCCATGACGTAGTCCTTGCCCTCCATGCGCACCTTGCCGGCCTCCTTGGCCTTCTGCATGGAGCCGGCGGCCATCAGGTCGTCGAAGGAGACGATCTCGGCCTTGATGAAGCCGCGCTGGAAGTCGGTGTGGATGACGCCGGCAGCCTCGGGAGCGGTGGCGCCCTTGGGGATCGTCCAGGCCCGCGACTCCTTGGGCCCGGCGGTCAGGTAGGTCTGCAGGCCGAGGGTGTCGAAGCCGACCCGGGCGAGGGTCTCGAGGCCGGGCTCG
>JAOPYB010000065.1 GCA_025964835.1 Nocardioides sp.
GCCTGGTGCCGGTCCCGGCACAGCGGCCACGCTGACCGGTGGAGGTGCGAGAGCCGCGCGTGCGCGAACTCCTCGAACTCCTGGTCCTTCGTCATCCCTCTCCTCGGGGCTGGCGTCACCTGTTCGACGCGCCACCCGGAAGAAATGTCACACAGATCAGCCCTTCGTGTACGCCGCCATCGTCACCACGTACCCCCGCCCCCTCCGCCGCCGCTGTCGCCACCACCGACGGTCGCGGAGTCTGGGCCGGACCCCCAGTCCCAGCCCTGGTGCGACCAGCCGTCAGTGATCAGCTCGATGGATTTGTCCGCCATGCAGCTGATGCCCCCGCCCAGCGCGCCCATGACAGCGACCTCAGGAGCGGCCGGACCCGCGACCTTCCCGATGGACCGCTAGGCGCACCATTGTTCTGACGTTGTCCGGGACAGTCATGCCCGATTCGACCACCCCAGCATTGAAGGCGTTCACCACGTTGTAGCAGGGCGCTCCAGTGTCGTCGACACATTTGCGTGCTGCAGGAGGCCGCTCTGTCTGAGACTCGGCGCCGTACGCGCTGCCGCCGATGCCGAATCGGTCGACCGCGTGGGTCCCGAGCAGGATGCCGGATGCGAGGGCGATGACGATCACGAGGCGTATGACCTCGCGGGTGGTCCACGTTCTATTCATGAGTTGTCCCGAGATGACTAGCGAGGGGAGCTTCGGGTCAGACCCGACTATGCCTGCCTGTTCGGATCACCTAGACATTTGCCTGATGGATCGCGTGGACGCATCCTCATCGTCTCATCAGCCCTTCGTGTAGGTCGCCATCGTGCGCTCGGCCTCCCAGTAGGCCTTCATCGAGGCGACCCGGCCGTCGTCGTGGACGACGTACACCATGATCAGGTCGGTCCTCGTCGAGCCACCGTCGGGGAACGTGGTCGTGATCGTGCCGATGTTGGCGCAGGTGTTGCCGTTGGCGAACGAGTCGTGGATGACGAATTCGAACTTCTCGATCGGCGCGATCGCGAGGTTCCAGAAGGCCGAGATCCCCTCGTGGCCGTGGTGGCCCACGCCGTGGGGGTCGAACATCGACGGCCCGACGGGGTCCTCGAGCACGGCGTCCTCGGCGTACACCGTGAGCCACTCCGCCAGGTCGCCCCTGGCAACCGCGGAGTAGGACCGCTGGGAGGCGGCGCGGGCGGGGTGTTCGTCGTTGGGGGCGTTCCAGGTGATGGCGTCCGACGTGATCATGCATGGCATCCTAGGACCGAACTGGAACACGTTCTAGTGCTTCGGCGACGGTCACTGCTCGAGCTGCTCGGCAACCTGGGATGTCGTTCCCACGTCGACCCGAGTTCACCGGCCGTCCGCCGGGGACTGCCACCGTCGTGGCATGGCCAGGCGCAGAGCGTTCCTCCACATCGGTCCGACCCACAGCGGCAGCGACTTCCTCGAGGACGCCCTCGCCGCCAACGCGGAGGGCCTCGCCACCCAGGGCATCCGGTGCCCCGCGAGGTCGGGCGAGGAGATGTTCCGGGCGGTGGTCGAGATCCGGCGCGTCCACAAGGCCTGGGGCTATCGGCGCCGCGAGGTGGAGGGCACCTGGAGCGCCATCTGTCGGCGGGCCCACAAGGGCAGGGACACGGTCGTGCTCAGCCAGTCCCACCTGGCCGCCGCGACCACCGACGAGATCGCGCTCCTCCTCGACCGGCTCGCGGGCTTCGACGTACACGTCGTCGTCACGGCGCCGGACTCGGGCGCCGGTCCCGACCTCGCGGCCCTGGTCCAGCGGTGGACCACGCCGCTGCGCGGTCCCGAGCGGATGCACGTGATCGGGCCGGCGAGCGGCGACGCGGAGGCCTTCCTCTGGGCCGAGCTGGGTCGGGTGGTCGGCTTCGACGCCGCCCGGCTGCCGCTCCCTGGCGGGCTCGTGGGCCCGAGGGTCACCGGCTCGACCGAGGAGCGCCTCGTCCACGTGCTCGACGAGCTCGAGCGACAGCGGGTGCGGAACGCCGTGCTCGAGGCGCGCAACGAGGGGCTCGCCAAGAAGCGGAAGAAGCTCAGGCGCCGACTGTCCGACGCCGTCGCGGGGTGACGGCGACCGTCAGTGGCAGCCGTCAGTGCGGCTGCCAGGCGTCCTCGTCGGCGGTGCGCGACGTGACGGCCTTCGGGAGCTTGCCGTCGGCGAGCTGCTGGATCGAGACCTGCTCGAAGACGTCGCGGAGCGAGCGCCGGGCGGCGATCCAGACGTGCTGCAGCACCTCGGCCGACTCGTTGTAGCTCACGGCCTCGGGGCGCAGCCCGTAGACGGAGACGAGGGGTCCGTCCACCGCGCGGATGACGTCGGCCACCGAGACGCTCTCCGGCGTGCGGCCCATCCGCCAGCCGCCCGACTGACCGCGCTGCGACATCACGATGCCGGCGCGGCGCAGGTCGGCCAGGATCGCCTGGAGGAACCCGTGCGGGATCTCCTGGAGCCTGCCGAGCTCCTCCGCGCTCACCGCGCGACCGTCCTGACGCGTGGCCATCTCGATCAGCGCCCGCAGGGCGTAGTCGGACTTGGCGGAAACTCGCATGGGTCCAGTGTGTCAGATTTGTCGATGCAGACACTCGACCTTGAGCGCGTCGGCCCCGGTCGTCGACCTCTGCTCAGACGGCCACGTGCTCCCTGGGCGGGCCACCACCCCTTCCGGCCGCCGGGCCGCCGGCCGCGGTCTGCTCGAGCTTGACGGCCCACGCGATCCACAAGACCCACAGCGTGAACACGACCGAGGCGAGCAGCCCCATCGTGATCCCGGACGCATCCAGGGAGTCGCCGAGGGTCTTGAGGTTGGTGAGCACGATGATGCCGCCGGCCGTGACGCCGAGCACCCGCGGTGCGAGGTGGCGTACGACGAGAGCGGCGACCGGTGCCGCGACCACGCCGCCGGCCAGCAGCGCGGCGGCGAACCGCCAGTTGATGCCCTGGCTGCCCAGCGCCGCGAGGAAGCCGAGCGACCCGCCCACCGACACCACGAACTCCGCGGTGTCGACCGAGCCCACGACGCGGCGTGGCTCCAGCCTCCCGGAAGACAGCAGCGTGGTGGTGCCGACCGGGCCCCACCCGCCACCCCCGACCGCGTCGAGGGCGCCGGCGAAGAGGCCCATCGGGGCCAGGAAGTACGGCGATGGCCGGGCCTTGAAGGTCAGCCTGCGCGGGCCGGCGGACAGGAACCGCCAGGTGACGTAGCCACCGAGGGCCAGCAGCAGCGACGCCACCACGGGCTTGGCGGCATCGGCGCCGAGGTTGACCAGCAGGGTGGCGCCGGCGAACGCGCCCACGAAGCCCGGCAGGGCGAGGATCCCGACCGTGCGCCAGTCGGTGTTGCCGAGCCTGTGGTGCGAGATGCCGGAGACCAGCGAGGTCCCGATCTCCGAGAAGTGCACGGCGGCCGAGGCGGCGGCCGGGCCGAGGCCGCCGGCGAGCAGCAAGGTCGAGGACGTGACGCCGTACCCCATGCCGAGGGAGCCGTCGACCAGCTGCGCGAGGAGTCCGACGCATGCGAGGAGCACCAGCTTGCGCACGGCTCTCATCCCCTATGGTCGGTGATTCCCGAGTTAGTGACTACACATACTAGGGCCTGAATTGCAGGCCCGCAACGGATGTGGGCCGGGTCACCGTGTCTTGCCTGCGTGGGAAGCCACTCGTATCATTAAGTTACCGACCAGTAGCACCATCGCTACTGCCGAGCCCCGACACGGAAAAGGTGGAGCAGTGAGCCACTACAAGAGCAATCTGCGCGACATCGAGTTCAACCTCTTCGAGGTCCTCGGTCGCGACGACGTCCTCGGCACCGGCCCCTTCGCGGAGGTCGACGGGGAGACCGCCCGCTCGATCCTCGCCGAGGTCGACCGGATGGCCCGCGAGGAGCTCGCCGCGTCGTACGAGGACAGCGACCGCAACCCGCCGGTGTTCGACCCGCAGACCCACACCGCGCCCGTGCCGGAGAGCTTCAGGAACAGCTACCGGGCGTGGATGGACGCGGAGTACTGGCGCCTGCAGATCCCCGAGCAGCTCGGGGGCACTCCGGCCCCCTCGAGCCTCAACTGGGCGATCGCCGAGATGGTGCTCGGCGCCAACGCCCCGATCTGGATGTACGGCTGTGGCCCCGCCTTCGCCGGCGTCGTCGAGCGCAACGGCAATGAGCGCGACCAGAAGATCGCGCAGTACATCATCGACCGCGAGTGGGGCACCACGATGGTGCTCACCGAGCCCGACGCCGGCTCCGACGTGGGTGCCGGCCGGACGAGGGCGACCCCCAACGCCGACGGCACGTGGAACATCGAGGGTGTCAAGCGCTTCATCACCTCGGCCGAGTCCGATCTGCAGGACAACGTCATCCACCTGGTGCTGGCCCGCCCGGTGGGCACCGAGGGTGTCGGCGGGCCTGGCACCAAGGGGCTGAGCCTCTTCATCGTTCCCAAGTACCACTTCGACCACGAGACCGGTGAGCAGACCGGCGAGCGCAACGGCGCCTACGTCACCAACGTCGAGCACAAGATGGGCCTGAAGGTCTCCACCACCTGCGAGCTCACCTTCGGCGAGAAGCACCCGGCGATCGGCACCCTGGTCGGCGACGTCCACAACGGCATCGCCCAGATGTTCCGGATCATCGAGTACGCCCGGATGATGGTCGGGGCCAAGGCGATCAGCACGCTGTCCACCGGCTACCTCAACGCGCTGGAGTACGCCAAGCTCCGGGTCCAGGGCGCAGACCTCACGCAGATGACGGACAAGACCGCGCCGCGGGTCACGATCGTCCACCACCCGGACGTCCGCCTCATGCTGATGCGCCAGAAGGCCTGGGCCGAGGGGATGCGGGCGCTGGTCCTCTACACGGCGAGCGTGCAGGACCAGATCGGCCTCGCCGAGGCGGCCGGCACCGACG
>JAOPYB010000164.1 GCA_025964835.1 Nocardioides sp.
GTCGAGGCGATGGGCCGCTCGATCCTCGCCGAGGACCCGGACGCCGTCGTGGCGCCGTACCTCATGAGCGGCGGCACCGACGCCAAGCACTTCACCAAGCTCGGGATGCGGTCCTACGGCTTCGCGCCGCTGCGGCTGCCTGCCGACCTCGACTTCACCGCCCTGTTCCACGGCGTGGACGAGCGGGTCCCGGTCGACGCGCTCGAGTTCGGGGCGCGGGTCCTCGACAGGTTCCTGGACGACGTCTAGCGAGGACGGCGTCTAGAGCGAGAGCGGGCGCGGCTGCCGGATGATCTTGCGCCGCAGCACCACCCGGCGGGTGCCGTCGGGGCCGATCTGCACCCGGTCGAGCTCCCAGCCGCCGTGCTCGGCTCGCTCGACGAGCAGCCGGGTCACGACGTTGCGGGAGAACTCGCGGGAGAGCGTGAGACGTTCGAACTCCCACTCGACGCCGCGGTTCAGCGGTCTGGCCAGTGCGCTCACATCAGTCTCCTGACACGTCGTCGAGGGCGTCGACGATCTCCGGGGGCAGGGTCAGCTCCTCGACGCCGAGGGCGGCACGCAGCTGGGCGGCGGTGCGGGCGCCGACGACGGGTGCCGTGACTCCCGGACGGTCACGCACCCAGGCGAGCGCCACCTCGAGGGGGGTCCAGCCGAGGCCGTCAGCGGCGCGGGCGACCGCCTCGACGACCTGGCCCGACCGCTCGCCGAGATAGGCGCCGACGAAGTTGGCGAAGTGCGAGGAGGCGGCCCGCGAGTCCGAGGGGGTGCCGGTGCGGTACTTGCCCGTGAGCACGCCCCGCCCGAGCGGCGACCACGGGAGGACCCCGAGGCCCAGCGCGGCGGCCGCCGGCAGCACCTCGTGCTCGACGGCGCGGTTGAGCAGGGAGTACTCGACCTGGGTGGAGGCGAGCACCGCACGGCCGGGGACGGCGCGTTGCCAGGTGGCGGCCTGCGCTGTCTGCCAGCCCGCGTAGTTCGAGATGCCGACGTACGACGCCCGCCCGCTCGTGACGGCCGCGTCGAGCGCGCTGAGGGTCTCCTCGAGCGGGCTGTCGTCGGACCAGATGTGGACCTGCCACAGGTCGACGGAGTCGACGCCGAGACGTCGCAGCGACGAGTCCAGGGTGGCCAGCAGGTGACCGCGGCCGACGTTGTACTCACGGGTGCCGCGCCGCGAGCTGATCCCGGCCTTGGTCGCGAGCACGATCTCGTCGCGAGCCACGACATCGCCGATCAGCGTGCCGATCAGCTCCTCCGAGGCGCCGTTGCCGTAGCCGGCGGCGGTGTCGAGGAAGGTGCCGCCCGCCTCCGCGAAGGCGATCAGCTGGTCCCGTGCCTCGTGCTCGTCGGTGTCCCGGCCCCAGGTCATCGTCCCGAGACCGAGCCGGGAGACCTTGAGTCCGGTCGTGCCGACCGACCGCTGCTGCATGGCGACAAATTAGCGGTCGACCCCTGACGGAGGCGCCCCGGCTCGCCGGGCGCCACGCCGCGGACCGGTCAGGTGACGGTCAGATTCCGTCGTTAGGCTGTCCCGCGGCCCACCGGCCCCGACCCGCTACGAATACCAGGTGCGCATCCATGAACTACTTCGACGCCGTCGTCCTCGGCATCGTCGAGGGACTCACCGAGTTCCTCCCGGTCTCCAGCACCGGCCACCTGACGATCGCGGAGAAGGCCCTCGGCCTCGACGTCGCCGACCCGGCGGTGACGGCCTACACCGCGGTCATCCAGATGGGCGCGATCGCGGCCGTGGTCGTCTACTTCTTCAAGGACATCTGGAACATCGCCCGAGCCTGGGTGCTGGGCCTGGTGAAGCCGGAGTACCGCGGCCAGCTCGACCACCGGATGGGCTGGTACGTCATCGTCGGCAGCATCCCGGTCGGAGTCGTGGGCTTCCTGCTCAAGGACCTGATCAAGGGCGACCTGCGGTCGCTGTGGGTCGTGGCCATCGCCCTGATCGGCTGGAGCGCGGTCATGTGGCTCGCCGAGCGCAGCGCCCGCCAGGCGCGCAGCGAACGCGACCTCGGCATGACCGACGCGATCGTCGTCGGCGTGTTCCAGGTCGTCTCGCTGGTGCCGGGCGTGTCCCGCTCCGGCGCCACGATCTCCGGGGGCCTGTTCCGCGGTCTCGACCGGGTGACGGCCACGAAGCTCAGCTTCTTCCTGTCCATCCCCGCGCTCGTCGCGGCCGGGCTCTTCGAGCTCAAGGACCTCGGTGGCGACATCGGTGTCGGCCAGGTGGTCGTCGGGACCGTCGTGGCCTTCGTCGTGGCGTACGCCGCGGTCGCGTGGCTGCTGAGGTTCGTCGCCGGGCACTCGATCGCGTGGTTCGTGCCCTACCGGCTCGCGCTCGGCGTGCTGCTCGTCGCGCTGCTCGCGACGAACACGATCAGCGCGACGTAGTCGACGGGCTCGACTACAGCCAGCCCGACTTCTTGAAGAAGACCCACAGGGCGCCCGAGATCAGCACCATCAGGGCGAGCGAGTAGGCGTAGCCGTACTGCCAGCCGAGCTCGGGCATGTGCTCGAAGTTCATGCCGTAGACGCCCGCGACGAGGGTCGGCACCGCGACCAGGCCGACGCCGGCCGAGATCTTGCGCATGTCCTCGTTCTGGCGCACCTGGATGCCGGCGATGTGTGCCTCGAAGGCCGTCGACAGGAGGTTGTCGAGGTTGTCCACGATCTCGGCCACGCGGTCGAGGTGGTCGGCCACGTCGCGGAAGAACGGCACCGCGTCGGCGTGGATCCCGTCGACCTGACCGGTCGCGAAGCGCCGCATCGGCTCGCGCAGCGGCAGCACGGCTCGCCGGACCTCCGCGAGCTCCCGCTTGAGGGTGTAGATGCGCTCGGAGTCGTTGGTGCGGGCGGGGGAGAAGACCGACGCCTCGACCTCGTCGACGTCCTCCTCGAGGGCCAGGACCACGTCGAGGTAGCCGTCGACGACCCGGTCACACACGGCGTAGACCACCGCGGAGGGCCCGTGGGTGAGCACGGACTCCTTCGACTCCAGGAACTGCCTCGCGGAGTGCAGCTCGGAGCCCTTCCCGTGCCGCACCGTCACGATGAAGTCAGCACCCACGAAGATGTGGATCTCACCGGTCTCGACCGCGTCCTCCTCGTCGACGTACCAGAGCGACTTGAGGATGAGGAACAGGCTGTCGCCGTAGCGCTCCAGCTTCGGCCGCTGGTGGGCGTGCACGGCGTCCTCGACGGCCAGCGGGTGCAGGCCGAACGCGATCGCGACGTCCTCCAGCTCGGGCTGGGACGGCTCGTGCAGCCCGACCCAGACGAAGTCGTCCGGGTCGGTCGCCCGGGACCGGAGGTCGTGCAGGTCGTGGGGAGCGCAGTCGACGGGGACGCGGACTCCCTTGCGGTACAAGGCGCTGTCGACGATCACGTGCCCACGCTAGCCCCACTACAGTCCCTGCCATGGCAACCGTGATCCTCGTGCGACACGGCCGGACCACCGCGAACGCCGCCGGTGTCCTGGCCGGCCGGCTCCCCGGCGTCAAGCTGGACGACACCGG
>JAOPYB010000173.1 GCA_025964835.1 Nocardioides sp.
TGGCCGTGCCGGCGACCGCGAGGCCCGGTCACCGCCCGCCGGTCGGGGCCTGGGCCGTGGTGCTGCGCGACCGGCCCTACCGCCTGCTCTGGGCGACGCAGCTGGCCTACTCGACCTCGATGATGGCGCTGAACTTCGCGATGCCCGTCTACGCCACCACGGTGCTCGGCCTGCCCGGCTGGGTCACCGGAGCGGTCTTCACGATCAACACCGTGATGGTCGGCTTCGGCCAGGGGCTCGTCGTGCGCGCGATGACCGGGGCGGTGCGGTGGCGGGTCCTGCTGCTCACCAACGCCGTCTTCGCGTCCTCGTTCCTCGTGATGATGGGCGCCAGCCGGCTCTCGGTCGCGCTCGCCACGACCGTCGTCCTGGTGGGGTCGGTCGTCTACACCTGCGGCGAGGTGCTCGGCGGTCCGGTGCACGGCGCCCTGTCCGCGGAGGCGGCGCCGGACCACCTGCGGGGCCGCTACCTGTCGCTGATCCAGCTCGCCTGGAACCTCGCCGGCACGATCGCGCCCGTCAGCTTCGCGTGGCTGCTCCAGCGCGGCGCCACCCCGATCTGGTTCGGGCTCCTGGCCGTCTCCGTGGCCGGCGCCCTGCTCGCCGTCCGGCTCGGTGCGGCGATGCCGCAGGCCGCGGCGCGGGTCACCAACCGGGCCGCCCAGCCAGCGGGGGAGCCGGCGGGGGAGCCTGCCGGCTGAGTGACGTTGGCCCCCGGCGCGCGAACGGGACTAGAGTCGGAGTGCCCCTTTGTGAACGATCCAATCCAGGAGTGGACATGCGCGTCGGAGTACTCACCGGAGGCGGAGACTGCCCCGGACTGAACGCCGTGATCCGGGCGGTGGTCCGCAAGGGCGTGCGCCAGCACGACTTCGAGTTCGTCGGCTACCGCGACGGCTGGAAGGGCCCCCTGGAGGGCCTCACGATGGAGCTCGGCGTCCAGCAGTGCCGTGGGATCCTGCCCCGCGGCGGCACCATCCTCGGCTCCTCGCGGACCAACCCGTTCAAGATCGACGGCGGCGTGGAGCGGATCAAGGACAACCTGGTCGCCGACGGGGTGGACGCGCTCGTCGCGATCGGTGGCGAGGACACGCTCGGCGTCGCCACCAGGCTCGCGGACCTCGGCGTCAAGGTCGTCGGCGTGCCGAAGACGATCGACAACGACCTCTCCGGCACCGACTTCACGTTCGGCTTCGACACCGCGGTCAACATCGCGATGGAGGCGATCGACCGGCTGCACACCACCGCCGAGTCGCACCACCGGGTCCTCGTCGTCGAGGTGATGGGCCGGCACGCGGGCTGGATCGCGCTGCACGCCGGGATCGCGGGCGGTGCCAACGTCGTCCTGATCCCCGAGCAGCCCTTCGACATCGAGGCCGTCTGCGCGCTGGTCAAGCAGCGCTTCGAGACGAAGTACGCGCCGATCGTGGTCGTGTCCGAGGGCGCGGTCCCCGCGGAGGGCGGGGACATGACGCTGGTCTCCGGCGAGCAGGACGCCTTCGGCCACGTGCGCCTCGGTGGCATCGGTGACCGGCTGGCCGGCGAGATCGAGGCGCGCACCGGCGCCGAGGCCCGCGCCGTCGTGCTCGGCCACATCCAGCGCGGCGGCACGCCGACGGCGTTCGACCGGTGGCTGGCCACCCGCTTCGGCCTCCAGGCGATCGACGCGGTGGCCGACGGCGACTTCGGCACGATGATGGCGCTGCGCGGCACGCGGATCGTCCGGGTGCCGCTGATCGAGGGCACCGGCAAGCTGAAGCTCGTGAGCCCCGAGGAGTACGCCGAGGCGCAGGTCTTCTTCGGCTAGGCGTCCTCGTTCGGCGGCCGGCCGCGGCCGGGCCGTGTCTAGACCGATGGGTGCCCGTTCGGAGAATCCGCGACGGCTCCCTCGGCCCCGGACCTACCGTCGACGGGCCAGGTGATGCTCGGGACACGGAGTTGAGGGTGTCTCGGGTGGCCGGCAACGCGTGCTGATCCCGGCGACTCGTCTCATCGTCACCCTGGGGGGTCACCATGTTGTCTTCCGTGCTGCCCGTGTCTTCCGTGCTGCCCGTGTCTTCCGTGCTGCGCGCAGTCCTGCGGCCGCTCCGCCATCGCCGCTTCGCCGCGTCCGGGGCGGTGCTCGCCCTCGTCGTCGGAGCCGTCGGCCTGGCCGCCCCGGCCCAGGCCGACCCGTGGTACGTCTTCCCGACGAGCCCGTCCCCGGTCGTCGTCAGCAAGTCGTGGAGCGCGGGCACCGTCGCGAACGGGGGAGCGGTGACCGCGACCGTCACGGCCACCGACCCGACCGGCGTCGGTCGCGACATCATCTTCCAGGACACCTACGACTACGGGCTGAGCCCCGACCTGCCGCTGCCCCCGGGCTGCGGGATCACCAGCTACAGCGGCTACCCCCTGTTCTGGTGCAACCTGCACGTGCCGGCGGCGGGCAGCGCCGTGCTCGCGCTGCCGTTCCACGCGTCGTACACCGGGCCGGCGCGCTACACCCACACCGCGAGGACCTACGAGAACCTCGCCGTGGCGAAGATCGAGACCTATGTGTCGATCCCGGCGTCGAGCACCCAGACCCTCACGGTCTCCTGCCCCGGTGGCTACGCCATGGTCGACCAGTCCTTCCACCGGCTCTCGGTCGACCAGGGCACCGGCACGTTCGCCGACGTGCAGGTCGTCTCGAGCACGCTGACGAGCAGCGGCTGGTCGGTGGTGATCGCCAACGACGCGCTGGGCCAGGCCCAGGGCAAGCTCCTCGGCGCCTGCCTCAGCCTGCAGACCGGCACCGGAGGGACGCTGGCCGTCTCCGGCATCCAGTCGGCCCCGGTCGACAACTTCCTGCCGGTGGGTGACGGGCCCTCGGAGTTCCAGGCCACGTGCCCGGCCGGGGAGACGCCGGTCGCCGTCAACCTCAACGCGGTCCCGGCCAACGTCAACTACGCGAACCGGCACGACACGCTCGCGACCGTCGTCGGGATGAAGGCGAACGGCGGGCGGAGCGCCACCGTCTTCGCGGTCATGCACCAGCCGAGCGACCCGACGCTCCAGTGGCGCTGCCTGCGCACGACGTCGTCCTCGACCTTCCGGATGCTGTTCCGCAACCAGACCCAGTCGGTCGTGCTCGCGCCCGGCGAGGAGCGGGAGGTCTCGGTCTCCTGCGCCAACGGCGAGAAGGGCATCGTGGGCGGCTGGTCCGGCGGTCCGCTCGACGGCTCCGAGCCGCGCCCGGTCACGCGCACCTACTGGTTCAGCAACACCTCCGCCGCCCCGGCGACGTACGTCGCGAACCTGCTCTGCGTGGGCAACCGGCTGGTCCGCGGCGGACACCTGAAGGGCTCGGCGACCGACGCGCGCTGCAACTACCTCGGCGGCGTCGAGGAGCCGACGGAGGCACAGTGGCTCAACCACGACGAGGCCTGCCTGCAGGTGAAGCAGGGCAGCTGACCGGGGACGGTGTCCGGGCCTCGACGTCGAGTCGGGAACCGGGCGCCCTCCCGCGTACCCTTGACCGGTGAGCATTCCCGACCTCGCGACCCTGCACGCCCTGGGTCCCGCCCAGCAGCCGACGTACCCCGACCGCGGCGCCGTCGACGCCGCCGTGGCGCGCCTGCGGACGGCGCCGCCGCTGGTGTTCGCGGGGGAGTGCGACGACCTGAAGGCCAAGATCGCGGCGGTCGCCCGTGGCGAGGCGTTCCTGCTCCAGGGCGGTGACTGCGCCGAGACGTTCGCCGGTGTCACCGCCGACAACGTGCGCAACAAGCTGCGGGTGCTGCTCCAGATGGCCGTCGTGCTGACGTACGCCGCGTCCGTCCCGGTCGTGAAGGTCGGCCGGATCGCCGGCCAGTACGCCAAGCCCCGGTCCTCCGACCTCGAGACCCGGGACGGGGTGACGCTGCCGGCCT
>JAOPYB010000177.1 GCA_025964835.1 Nocardioides sp.
CCACCGTCAAGGAGATCGCGAACCTCGCCTTCCTGCAGGGCAACATCGGCAAGCCCGGCGCGGGGCTCTTCCCGGTCCGCGGCCACTCGAACGTGCAGGGCGACCGCACGATGGGCATCTGGGAGCGTCCCCCGTCGCACTTCCTGGACGCGCTGCGCGACGAGTTCCACTTCGAGCCGCCCCGCGAGCACGGGTACGACTCGGTCGCGGCCGTCAAGGCGTTCCGCGACGGCAAGGCCAAGGTGTTCTTCGGACTGGGCGGCAACTTCGTCTCCGCCATGTCCGACACCGAGGTGACCGAGGCCGCCCTGAGCCGGGCGGAGCTCACCGTGCAGGTCTCGACCAAGGTCAACCGCTCGCACCTGGTCCACGGCAAGGAGGCGCTGATCCTGCCACCGCTGGGCCGCAGCGAGAAGGACCTCACCGGCGGCCGTCGGCAGCGGGTCACCGTCGAGGACTCCGTGTGCGCGGTGCACTCCTCGAAGGGCCCCCTCCCGCCCGCGTCGCCGCACCTCCGGTCCGAGGTCGACATCGTCTGCACGATGGCGCTGGCGACGCTGGGGGCGAACCCCGACATCCCCTGGGCCGAGTTCCGCGACGACTACTCGGCCATCCGGCGCCGGATCGCGCGCGTGGTCCCCGGCTGCGCGGCGTACGAGGAGAAGATCGACCAACCGGGTGGGTTCGTGCTGCCGCACCCGCCCCGCGACACCCGCACCTTCCCCACCGAGAAGAACAAGGCGATCTTCACGGTGAGTCCGACCGAGGTGCTGCACGTGCCCGAGGGTCGGCTGCTCCTGCAGACGATGCGCTCGCACGACCAGTTCAACACCGTGATCTACGGTCTCGACGACCGCTATCGCGGCATCAAGAACGGTCGCCGCGTGGTCTTCGTGAACCCCCAGGACATGGTGGCCCTCGGTCTCGAGGAGGGGCAGATGGTCGACATCGTCAGCGAGTGGGAGGACGGTTCCGAGAGGCGGGCGCCGCGCTTCCGGGTGGTCACCTACGACACCCCACGCGGCTGCACCGGCGCCTACTACCCCGAGGCGAATGCGCTGGTCCCTCTCGACTCCAAGGCCACCGGCAGCAACCAGCCGGCCTACAAGTCGGTCGTGGTCCGGCTCGAGGCGAGCGGCGACGAACCCTCCAGCGGCCGCTCCGCGAACACGTCGACGGGCGGTTCCGTCGGGGGCCGTGGCGACGAGGAGAAGCGGGTCGTGGAGCCGCACCACCTGAGCTGAGGGCGGCGCCCGCGGGCCCCTCGTAGGCTGGTCCCATGAGCAACCTCGAGGACCGGCCGGACGAGGTCACCTGCGTCGCGGTCTCGTCGGGCGGCGTCGAGGTGATGGTGCCGCGTGAGGTGCCGCTCGGCGGCCCGCGGGCCATGCACGTACGGCGCACGCTGCCGCAGCGGCACCGGTCGCTGATCGGGGCCTGGTGCTTCGTGGACCACTACGGGCCGGACGACGTGGCCGACAGTGGCGGGATGAGCGTGGCGCCGCACCCGCACACCGGGCTGCAGACCGTCAGCTGGCTGTTCACCGGCGAGATCGAGCACCGCGACAGTGCCGGCAACCACGCGATGGTCCGCCCGGGCGAGGTGAACCTGATGACCGCGGGCCGCGGCATCAGCCACTCCGAGGTGTCGACGGCCGGCACCAGATCACTGCACGGTGCCCAGCTCTGGGTGGCGCTGCCCGACGGTGACCGGCACGTCGGCCCGGGGTTCGCCCACCATGCCCCGTCACCCGTGACGGGTGTCGGCTGGACGGCCCGCGTCTTCCTCGGCTCGCTGCTCGGTGACACCTCGCCGGTGTCGACGTACACCCCGCTGCTCGGTGCGGAGCTGCTGCTCGAGGCGGGCGCGACGCTGCTCCTCGACGTCGATGCGTCCTTCGAGCACGGGGTCCTCGTCGACACCGGGGTGCTCGCCGTCGCGGGCACCGAGACCAAGCAGAACGACCTGGCCTACGTCCCGCCCGGCCGGGACCGCCTCGAGCTCGCGGCGTACGACGCCCCGGTGCGGCTGCTGCTCCTCGGTGGGCCGCCGTTCGGGGAGTCGATCGTGATGTGGTGGAACTTCCATGCCGTTGCTGACCTGCTACGGAACAGCATCTGTCCTGTGGACAGTGCTTGTCAATCGCAACGAGTGTTTCGCGTTTCGCATGTCTGGTGTACTATTTCAGGCATGAAGCAGATCGTTCCCGATAAGACACAGATGCGGAGGTATCTCGATCAGGGCATGTCGCAGGCCAAGATCGTTGAGGCGTACGAAAAGGACACCGGAGTCAGGGTGTCCAGGAGTGCCATCGCTATGGCGATTGGCAGGTACGAGCTGAAGTCTTCGCGGCCAAGGCCGCGGTACATGGAGACGTTGCCGTGGACGGTGCTGCCAGAGCACCGGGATCACACGGACGCTCGGATGCTGCGCCTGGAGGGGCGCAGGCGTGAGGGAGGAAGCCTCACGGTGAAGGAGCTGCGTTGGCTACAGACGTGGCTGGAGACGCTCAACGCTCGCAATGCGGTGGTGGACTACAACCCACGCACGAAGCAGGGCTTCTGGTGGGTTCCTCGTGAGGAGACTGACGACGACATCGTCAGGCGTCCGGCCTAGGTTCGCTCCCACGAGATGCCGACCGAAGAGAGCGCGGAGGAGATGCGCTCGTAGAAGTCGTCGGGGTATGCGGTGCCGTCTTCGTGGTCGGTTGGCCAGACGTAGATGCTGACCTCTTCGTCGAACTCGTTCGTCATCGGATCACTCCTCGTAGTTCTGCTGCTGGATCGCACGCGCTGTCGTGTTGCTCAGCGCGTGACGGTTACGCCAGACGTGGGAGCAGTCCTCGTCATGCTGGGGGCGAGGCCGAGGCCCGCCCAGCTTGTCCACGAGACGACGTACGGCGCTGTCGTGGCGGTAGGACATCGTCTGCTCGGTCACGCCGGCAGAGTCGGCAAGCATCTTGTTCGTCCAGCCCTCACGATGGAACGCGATGAGCAGGTCGCGGTCCTTCTCCTGGAGCCTGTCGAACGCCTGCGAGACGTCGGTGAGGGTGGCGATCCATCCGCCACCAGTCGCAGGGTCACGACGCCCGGTGGGGCCTTCCTCGGAGACGGGAGGCTCGGTCCACGCTTCCTCGTCGAAGACCGCATCGAGGAGCATCCGCACCTCGTCCTTGCGGTAGTGGTAGAGGTCGTCGAGTGAGTAGCCCAGGTGCTGGGCCTTGACGCTCTCGCCGTAGTCCTGAGCCTCGTTGCGCAGTGTCTTCGCCAGCTGCTTGACGCCGTAGTCCCCGTTGTCGAGGAACTCGACGACCTTCTCGGGGTGAAGGAAGATCCAGAGCCAGCACTCCTGAGAGATGTCCGCTCGGTCGGCGCCGTACTGTCCGTAGCGCCGGCTCATGTCCGAGGCGACAGACTCGACGACGGGCGTGATCGAGTCGTAGTTGATGTCCGCACTACAGTCCGCGGCTTCCTCAGCAGACACTTCGTCGTGGTTGATGTCGTCCATCACGAACCCTCGGGCATGAGTACCCGTAGCGCTTTCAGCAACTTGGCGTGCCGCACGGTGGGAGTCAGGCGGTCCCAGCGAAACCTTCCGTAGCCGCTGAAGTAGTCCTCCGACTCTGCGAAGGTGACGGCCCTTGCGAAGAGTTCCCTGTCGGTCGCTTGGTGCCCGCCCGTCTTCGTCTGGGGGGTCATGCCGCACCGCGGATCTCGGGGATGCGGAGGTTCTTCTTGCCGCGACTCCAGGAGCCGCAGCCGCCGCAACGGAACTGCTGGAACTTGCCGAGCCGGGTGTAGTTGAACCCCTGGCGGGTGAGTTCGGTGCTTGCGCACCTCGGGCAGATCGGAGCGTTCGACTCGTCGTCGAGGTAGAGCGCCGCGTTGGGCAGCGACTTCAGGTACGGCAGCATCTCGGTGTACAGCTTCTCGGTGAGAGCCACGTCCTGCTTGCAGTAGCGCTCCATGAGCCGCTGCGCCTTCTCGTCGCCGGCCATCACGTCGATCCAGAGCTTGAAGCCGGTGTGGCCGAGCTTCCCCTCCAGGCCAAGGGCCGTGCTCACGTACTGGAGCTTGTGACTGGGGAAGTACGCCTGCGTTGCCTCGCGGTAGAGGTCCACCGTCTGGACGGGCGAGGGGGGAGGCATGTGTGCCTCCATGAACTCCCGCGTGAGGTGCTTCATGTCGAAAGATCGGTGGTTGTAGCCCACGATCATGTCCGCCTCGGAAATGAGACGATGGGCGGCGTCAAGCATTCCCTGCTTGCCGTCCGCCCACTCCGAGAAGTGCTGAACGCGCCTCTCGTGAAGCCATTTGGCCCCGAAGCACAGAACCCTTGTGGGTTCCACGATCTGGCCGATGGAAATGAACTGGTTCCGCAGACCCCAGGTGTAGACGAGCAACGGGCTCGTTTCGAGGTCGAGCGTTAGCACCTTCATGGTTACCGCCTCTGGATTCACCCGGTCGTCTTTCTCGGGACTGCTGTAAGCAAATCAGCAGAGCGTTGCGAATGTCAAGTAGTGCTACGGCGTGTCGCCATCCGGGATATTCCCGGACTCCCGGCAGGCAATGGCGAGGCATCGCCATGCCGCATGAACCAAGGGATGCGCTCCACTGTCTGGGTCGACCAATTCGCCCCGCTTCCACTTCGTAAGGTGCGAAAAGACCGCGACCTCGTGGGAGTCGTCGCGATACCAAGGCGGCTTGGCCCCCGCCTGGCGCTTACGTGCTCCGTCGCTCGTCGCTCGCTGAAGCTCGATCAGGAAACGAACGAGAACATCGGTGCCCTCAATATTCTGCGGGCCTTCCAGCGTATTAGTGGCACCGGAGTCCACTGGAGCGCTGTCAGGCGCTCCTAGGTCGATGCGTCCATCGTCAGATGGGCCCAAACGGGTCAAGCACTCGGGGCAAGTCACCGGCTCGGACGCCGTGACGAAGGCAAGTCCCCTGCTGGCACACAGGACTCTCTCCATCCTCTCGTCCCAGAAGTGGTTCATCACAGTCCACACCCGTTCCGTACGGCATCGACGCCGTCTCGCTGTACCCACTCGGTCAGGTCGCAGCCTGCGGGCGGGAGCACCAGACGGGCTCCCGCGATCTTGCTGACGACCTTCTTCGCGTGCTTCAGGCCGGGGTCTGAGCCGTCTTCCTTCGCGTCGTGGTCGGCGATGACCAGGATCGTCTCGTAGTCCGCGAACACGCGACTCCAGTGCTCCTGCCAGTGGCTCGCCCCGGGGACGCCGACGGCAGGGATGCCCACGACCTCCGACATGACGAGAGCGTCCAGCTCTCCCTCACAGATGGCGACGGTGTCGCCCGGGGAGTGCAGCGCGTTCACGTTGTAAAGCCTGGAGTGCTGACCGCTCGGAGCGTCGTACTTGGGAGTGCGCTCGGGATCGAGCGCCCTGAACTTCAGCGCCACGACGCCGGCGCGCGTGATGTAGGGGATCGAGAGCATCCCCACGAAGCGGTCGTGACCCGGGAGCGGGTTAGAGACGACGCCAAGCTGGTACGAACTTGCCGCCTCCCGGGTGATTCCGCGGGCGGACAGAAAGTCCGCCGCCATATCCAGGTTCGGGGCGTACGTCTCCGCTGCCAGCTGCAAAGTTCTCCTTACAGAAGGCGCGAGCGTCATTGAGTCCAGCACAGTTCTCCTCGTTCATAATCACAATGTCGTAGACGTCGCCGTGCTGGTCGCAGGACCAGCATTGCCACTTGCCGGCTTCGACATTCACCGAGGCTGACGGATTGTTGTCCTCGTGCGCGAGGAGCGGGCATTCTGCCTTTTGCCACTGGCCGGAGCCGGGGAGTACCCTGGAGCCGTAATGCTCGAAGACTTCCTCGATATCCGGGCGGTCGTCAGGCATCCGGGTCGAGATCCTCGATCACCGAAGTGACTCCGCATTCGAGGCACTCGATGGTGACGATTGGCTCGTCACGCCATTCGATGAACAGGTGCTCGGTGTCCTCTGCCTTGCAGTTGCACCAGCGGAAGGCTTCCCATTCATGGGCGGGCTCCGGGTGCTTCCATTCGTCGAGCTGATTCATCAAGGCCTCCTGGATTCGTGCGGCGTAGATCATGGGGAGGGCGAATAGGCCAAAGGCCCAGCCCAGAATGCGTAGGTCTTCACGCGACGTCATTGCGAATGTCAAGTAGTGAGGTAGTCATGCCGGTCGCGGAGCTTCCCGCCCCACCCACGCTTGAACGCCTGGGCGTCCTCACGGATCAGAGAGAAGTCCCCACGGTC
>JAOPYB010000214.1 GCA_025964835.1 Nocardioides sp.
GGTCGGCGGCGGCCTCGGTGATGACCGGGTCGACCCCGCGCTCGTTGCGCTTGCCGGCCTCGGAGGAGATCTTGTGCCGCTTGCCGGAGCGGAACATCGAGACCGCGTCCCAGTGGGCGGCCTCGACGAGCACCCGGGTGGTCGTCGACGACATCTCGGTGGTTTCGCCACCCATGACACCACCGAGGCCGATGATGCCGGAGTCGTCGGTGACGACGAGGTCCTGCTCGGAGAGCTCACGCTTCGTGCCGTCCAGCGTGGTGAGCCGCTCCCCCGCCGTCGCGCGACGGACCCGGATCGGCCCGCTGAGCTTGTCGGCGTCGTAGCCGTGGATCGGCCGGCCCAGCTCGAGCATCACGTAGTTGGTGATGTCGACGGCCAGCGAGATCGGGCGCATCCCGGCCTGGGTGATGCGCCGGGCCATCCAGCCCGGCGTCGGCGCGGTCGGGTCGAACCCGCTGACCAGGCGCGCGACGAAGACGGGGCAGCCGGCCGGGTCGTCGACGAGCACGGGATAGCCGTCACCGTTGGGCGCGGGCGTCTCCCGGCGGGCCGGGTCGCGGTACGGCGCGCCGTAGGCCAGCGCGGCCTCGCGCGCGACGCCGCGCAGCGAGAGCGCGTAGGCACGGTCGGGGTTGATCTCGAACTCGATGACCTCGTCGCGGAGGCCGAGCAGGTCGAACGCGTCGGCACCTGGGTCCCCCGCGTCCGCGGGCAGCACGATGATCCCATCGTGGTCGTCACCGAGGCCGAGCTCCGCGGCCGAGCAGATCATCCCGGCCGACAGGTGGCCGTAGGTCTTGCGCGCGGAGATGGCGAAGTCCCCCGGCAGGACCGCGCCGGGCAGGACCACCACGACGAGGTCGCCAGGCGCGAAGTTGTGGGCACCACAGACGATCCCCTGGGGCTCTCCCGTGCCGTTGGCGGCCCCGACGTCGACCGTGCACCAGTTGATGGTCTTGCCGTTCTTCTGCGGCTCGGGCTCCATCGTGAGCACCCGGCCGACCACCAGGGGGCCGGTGATGGCGTCGCCGGGCTTCTCGATGGCCTCGAGCTTGAGCCCGAGCGCGGTGAGCCGGGCCGCGAGCTCCTCGGTCGTGACACCGGCCGGCAGGTCGACGTACTCGCGGATCCAGGAGACGGGGGCGCGCATGTCAGATCTCCGTTCCGAAGGCGGTGGTGAACCGGATGTCGCCCTCGAAGAACCCGCGGAGGTCCTCGATGCCGTGCCGGAACATCAGCGTGCGGTCGATGCCCATCCCGAAGGCTAAGCCCGTGTAGCGCTCGGCGTCGATGCCACAGGCGCGCAGGACACGCGGGTTCACGACGCCGCAGCCGCCCCACTCGATCCAGCCCTCGCCGCGGCAGGTGCGGCACGACTCGACGGCCGGGGATGCTCCCCGACAGACGAAGCAGATCAGGTCGACCTCGGCGCTCGGCTCGGTGAAGGGGAAGTACGACGGGCGGAAGCGGGTGCTGATGCCCTCGCCGAACATGGCGGCCGCGAAGTGATCGAGGGTGCCCTTGAGGTGGGCCATCGTGATGCCCTCGTCGACGACGAGGCCCTCGACCTGGTGGAACATCGGGCTGTGCGTGGCGTCGTACTCGTCGGTGCGGAAGACCCGTCCCGGGCAGACGACGTAGATCGGGGGCTCGCGGGTCAGCATCGTGCGCGCCTGCACGGGCGAGGTGTGGGTGCGCAGGACGAGCCCGTTGTCGGACGGGTCCGTCCAGAAGGTGTCCTGCATGGTGCGGGCCGGGTGGTCGGGACCCAGGTTGAGGGCGTCGAAGTTGAGCCACTCGGCCTCGATGACGGGACCCTCGGCGACCTCCCAGCCCAGGGCCAGGAAGACGTCGGCGATCCGCTCGGAGCCCGTGGTGATCGGGTGCCGGGCACCGCGAGCCATCCGCTCGGTCGGCAGCGTGACGTCGACGGCCTCCTCGGCCAGCATCCGCTGCTCGTGCTCCACCTCGAGCACGGCCTGGCGCTCGGCGATCGCCTTGTTCACCGCTCCTCGCGCCTGGCCGACGCGCTGGCCGGCATCCTTGCGGGCCTGCGGCGGGAGTGCACCGATCTCGCGGTTGGCGAGCGCCAACGGTGAGCGGTCCCCGGCGTGCTCGAGGCGCGCCTGCTTGAGGCTCTCGAGGTCGGTCACCGCCGCGACGGCGGCGAGCGCCGCGTCACGTGCCTGCTCGATCTCCTCGGCCTTCAACGGCGTGACCTCCACGGGGTCGTAATCGGTGTTCGGTCCCGACATGGCTGCCTTTCGGGCTCGTGCGCGGGCGGGGTGCCCGCCAAGTCTAGGAAGGTGGCCGCGCACGACGCGACCGGGTTGTCGCCGCTCACGGCGCGCGCGGGTCCTCCCCGGGCCACACGACCACGATCCGCGCGCCGCCACCGGGCGCGTCGTCGATCTCCAGGGTGCCGCCGTGCGCCCGGACCAGCCCGTTGACGAGGTACATCCCCAGGCCGGAGCCGCCGCGCTCGCCGTGCTTCCAGAACTTCGTGAAGACCCGTTTGCGGATCTCGGGGGCGATGCCCGCCCCCTCGTCGTCGACCGTGAGCCGGACGCCGGGCACCTCGGCCCCGTGGGCCAGCGGCTCCAGCGTGACGAGGACCCGCCCGTCACCGTGGCGCACCGCGTTCTCGATCAGGTTGGTGATCACCTGGGTGAACTTGTCCGGGTCGGCGTGGATCTCGGGGAGTCCGTCGGGCGCGTCCAGCTCGAGCGGCCGGGAGGTGCTCGCCCGCACGGACTCGACGACCCGGCCGGTCAGGACGGCGGCGTCGCTGGGCCGCGGGTAGAGCGCGAGGCGCCCGGTGTCGATGCGGGCCACGTCGAGCAGCTCGGCGATCAGCCGGCTGAGCCGCTCCGAGTCGGCGTGCACGGTGGTCAGCATGAGCTTCTTCTGGTCGTCGTTCAGCTTGTCCCAGCGGTTGAGGAGGGCCTGGACGAATCCCTTGACGCCGGTGAGGGGTGAGCGGAGCTCGTGGGCGACGGTGGCGACGAGGTCGGACCGCTCCCGGTCGAGGCGGGCGCGCCCGTGCCCGGACCGCAGCGTGACCGCCACCTGGGCCACGGACCGGTCCAGCGCCGGTCGGTGGATCCGGGCGGCGACGAGGACCTCCGTCCCGTTCTGCAGCAGCCACGGCTGCTCGGGGACGGCGGTGCGGGTGGTGAGCCCGTCGTACGGCAGGTTGCTGGAGAACCAGCCGCGCCCCTCCTGGTCCTGGAGGGCGAGCACATCGCCGAGCGGGCGACCGACCCCGTCGGCGGGTTCCAGGCCCAGCATCTGCGCGGCGACGGCCGAGACCAGCGTGACGCGGGCGTCGCCGTCGGCGATGACGACCCCGTCGGGGAGCGCATCGGCGAGGGCCTGGGCGCTGTCGCAGGCGTCGTCCACGGGCGACAGCCTAGGGCGTGCGCTGCGCCCGGGCGGATGCGTAGAGGCAGAGCGCGGCGGCGGTCGAGAGGTTCAGGCTCTCGGCGCGGCCGTGGATCGGGATCCGGACCCGGTGGTCGGCAAGCGCGGCCAGGTCCTCCGGCAGGCCCCAGGCCTCGTTGCCGAACAGCCAGGCGGTCGGACGGGTGAGCAGGTCGTCGGCCTCGAAGAGCTCGACCTCGCCCGCGCCGTCGGCGGCGAGGACCTGGAGGCCGGCGTCCCGGGCGGCATGCACCGCGGCCGCGGCGTCCGGCTCCGTCGCCAGCGGGAGGTGGAAGATGCTGCCGACCGAGGCCCGCACGGTCTTGGGGTTGTAGGCGTCGACGGAGTGGCCCGCCATGACGACCGCGTCGGCGCCCGCGGCGTCGGCGCAGCGGATCACGGTGCCGGCGTTGCCGGGATCGCGGACGTCGGCGCACAGGGCGACCAGCCGGGGGTCGCGGTCGAGCACGTGGGCGACGGGCCGGTCGAGGAACCGGCAGACGCCCACGAGACCGGCCGGGCTCACGCTGTCGCTGAGCGAGGCGAGCGCCTTGTCGTCGACCAGCGTCCAGCGCGGCGCGGCGGCGGCGAGGGCGGCGTACTGCTGGGTGGCGGCCGGCGTCGCGAAGACCTCGACCACGCAGCCGTCGACGCCGAGGGCGCCCTCGACGGCCTTCGGGCCGTCGGCAAGGAAGAGCCGCCGCTCGGAGCGTTCCGAGCGGCGGCTGAGCTTCCGTGCGTCCTTGACCCTGTCGTTCCCCACAGTGAGGGGCGCCGTCTGGGCCGCGGGGTTTCGAGACGGGCGCTGCGCGCCCTCCTCAACCACCGAAGGGCCTCAGGCCGAGACCTTGGGCGCGTTGACGTCCTCGGGCAGGGCGGCCTTCGCGGTCACGACGAGGGCGTTGAACGCGACCACGTCGTTGACGGCCAGCTCTGCGAGGATCTTGCGGTCGACCTCGACACCGGCGAGGCTCAGCCCCTGGATGAAGCGGTTGTAGGTCATTCCCTGGGCGCGGGCCGCGGCGTTGATCCGCTGGATCCACAGCTTGCGGAAGTTGCCCTTGTTCTTGCGCCGGTCGTTGTAGCTGTAGACCAGCGAGTGGGTGACCTGCTCCTTCGCCTTGCGGTAGAGGCGCGAGCGCTGCCCGCGGTAGCCGCTGGCGCGCTCGAGGATGACCCGGCGCTTCTTCTGGGCGTTCACTGCCCGCTTGACGCGTGCCATGACTGTTGCTCCTTCAAGATCTTGTTACGTCGTCGGCCAACCAGGATGCGCCGACCACCGTTGGGTGGGGCTCGGTCAGCGACCGAGAAGCTTCTTGGCGCGGGCGTTGTCGGCCTTGGCGACCTCTACGGTGCCGGTCAGGCGGCGGGTGACCTTCGAGGGCTTCTTCTCCAGGTTGTGGCGCTTGCCAGCCTTCTCGCGGAGGATCTTGCCCGTTCCGGTCACGCGGAAGCGCTTGCTGGCACCGGAGTGCGGCTTGTTCTTCGGCATCTTCTCTTCCTCTTCTTGGTGCTGTGGTCTCGACAGGGCTCGACCACGGCGTGGGCGGTGGTCAGGACCACCGACGTGGGTGGGTCAGGCTTCGATCTCGGGATCGAGGTTCTCGGAGCGACCCCGCTCCTTCTTCTGGGCCACGGGTCCGGCAGCGTGGGCGGCGTCGCGCTCGGCGCGCTCGTCGGCCTCGTGCGCGGCACGCTCGGCGGCCCTGCTCTCCTTCTCGGCCAACATGTCGACCTTGGCGTCGGCCTTCTTCTTGTGCGGGCCGAGCACCATGACCATGTTCCGGCCGTCCTGCTTGGGCGAGGACTCGACGAAGCCCAGCTCCGTGACGTCCTCGGCCAGGCGCTGCAGCAGCCGGTAGCCCAGCTCGGGGCGGTGCTGCTCGCGACCGCGGAACATGATCGTGATCTTGACCTTGTCCCCGGCGCGCAGGAACCGCACGACGTGGCCCTTCTTGGTCTCGTAGTCGTGGGCGTCGATCTTCGGACGAAGCTTCATCTCCTTGATGATGACGTTCGTCTGGTTCCGACGGGCCTCGCGAGCCTTCTGGGCGTTTTCGTACTTGAACTTGCCGTAGTCCATGAGCTTGCAGACCGGCGGACGCGCCATCGGGGCGATCTCGACGAGGTCGAGGTCGGCCTCCTGCGCAAGGCGCAGCGCGTCGGCGGTGGGAACGATGCCGACGGTCTCGCCACTGGGGCCAACGAGACGGACCTCGGAAACCCGGATCCGGTCGTTGATTCGAAGCTCGGTGCTGATGTGTCCTCCTGATGGAAATGTGTCCGGAGG
>JAOPYB010000216.1 GCA_025964835.1 Nocardioides sp.
GGCGACCTGGGACGCGACGATCACGGCGATCACCGCCACGACGTACGCGATGAGCTCGGTGGTCTTGACGGAGGCCTTCGTCTCGGTGCTGACACGACGGGCGGTGACGTACCCGCGCTGGCCGGTGTGGGCGTTGCTGCTGGACATGAGATCTCCTTCAGGGATGCCGCGGGCTCGGGCCCGCGACGGACTATCGGTGTCGTCGCCCGGGGGTTGGCGACGAACCTCCTGTGCCCGGGTCGCCGCCGCCGGAAACGCCTCTTCCTGAGAATCACCTGAACGGGTGAAGGAGCCGGGGTGAGGGCTCGGTCACAGACGCTCAGCGCGCGGACGCTCGGCGGAACGGTGACCGGCCACACCGCTGCGGACCACCCCGACCGCAGGCGGGTCGGGACCCACCCCACGACGTGGGGCCCGCAAAGTCGAACACCGCTCAGGAGCTCGTAGACCACCCCGTAGCCGAGCGCCACGCTGACGAACCCGCCCGCGACGGAGTGCACGAGACCTCGGCCGGAGAGCACGAGGCCACGAGCAGCACGAGCAGCACGAGCAGCACGAGCAAGGGAATCCCGGCCCCCACCACCAGGAACGCCGTCCCGAGACACGCGTGCGGGTCCTGTCGCCGTGACTCGCAGGCTCCCGTTGTCAGCCACGCCAGGGCTCCGGTCCAGTACCCGCGACGAGCACCGTGCTCAGCAGCCCGACCCGCACCGCGCGCAGGACGAGTGCGGCAGGCGCTGTCCTCGGAGCTCGGGGCGTCTTCACCAGCCAGTCTCGGCCCGCTGCGCAGGTCTGCCATCCGCGTGGGTTCTCACCTGGGTTCGCGCGGGCGGCAGCGGGGTGGGGGACGGGTCAGAAGGAAACTGGATCTGACACGCTGAACCGCCCCGGCGAGTCCGGAGACTCCAGTCCTTGGGAAGGATGGAGTCGTGTCAGGGAGAACGTCAACGAGGTACCCGGCCGAGCTGCGTGAGCGGGCGGTCCGGATGGTCGGTGAGATCCGGTCCGATCATGAGTCGGATTGGGCGGCGATGACCCCGGTCGCGCAGCTGCTCGGGGTCGGGACGCCAGAGACGGTGCGCAAGTGGTGCCGGCAGGTTCAGGTCGATGCCGGAAAGCGTCCCGGCGTGAGCACCGAGGAGGCCGCTGAGCTGAAGCGGTTGAAGCGGGAGAACGCCGAGCTCAAGCGTGCCAACGTGATCTTGCGGAGTGCTTCGGCTTTCTTCGCGGCCGAACTCGACCGGCCACAGCGCTGATCGTGTGGCCCGCGAAGGCCGTGATCTGACTGGCTCAATCGCCCACGACCACGGAGTCCCAGTACCTCTCCGTGGCCTACTCCGAGCACCTCGCGACCGCGGGCATCAAGCCCTCGACCGGCGCCGTCGGGTCCTCCTATGACAACGCGCTCGCGGAGTCGGTGATCGGGCTCTACAAGACCGGACTGATCAAGCCGAGGCGGCCGTGGAAGGGCCTCGACGACCTCGAGATCGCCACCGCGGAATGGGTCGACTGGTTCAACCGCCGCCGACCCTTCGAGCACTGCGACGACCTCACACCGGTCGAAGCAGAACAGGCTCACTACGCTCACCACCAGACCCCGACACCGGTCGGCGTCTCAAACTAGAAAGTCTCCGGACACTCCGGGGCGGTTCACATTGCTACCTTCGTGAACGAAGTAGAGCCGCCCAGTTGGGCGGCTCTACTTCGTTGTGGAGCCCAGCGGCCCCAGTTGGTCTTAGCGACACCAATGGCGGCCTCCGGACCTGCACCGGCCTCGTGTGCCGCGGTCCCGGCTTGCAGACCCGTCGCCCCTGGTGATTGTTTCGAGTCAGGTGACCTAGGGCGCACCCGTCGTTCATCCGCAGCAGCTCATGGCTACGTGGGCATCGGCTCGGACGGGCCGAGCGTCACGGACGCGAAGTGCAGCGCGACGGCCTGGAGGACGTCGGGTGACCTGGTGAAGAAGACGTAGCGCTTGCGGCCGTTCTCCCCGGTGACGCGGGGGGTCCTGAAGTCGACGAGGTACCCGTTCGTCCGCGCGATCTCGAGCAGCGCCCGGCCGGTGTAGTACGACGTGTGGTCGGGCCAGAAGGGGTAGCGGTCCGTGGCGAGGTCGCCGCCGCGGTAGATGTTCGTGGCGCAGATGAGCAGGCCGTCGCGGGACACGAACTGGAAGAGCTTGGCGAAGTCGCGCTGGGGGTCGCGGAAGTGCTCGACCACCTCGCTCGCGACGACGACGGGGAAGCGCCGGGTGGCGCGCTCGGTGGCGTCGTGGAACTCCGCGTCGTCGCGCAGCTTCACGATGTCGCCGATGGCCACGGTGCGGACCCGCGGCAGCCGGGCGACGTGGTGGTTGTCGAGGCTGCGGCCGATGCCGTAGAGCAGCACGTCGACCTCGGGGCGGTCCAGGAGGTCGACGGCGAGGCGCGCCATCTTGAACTCGCGTCCCGGCTCGTCGCTGGTCCCGATCCGGCCGTGACCGACCTCGGGCAGGTCGTCGAGGCTCGTCTTCCCGAGGTAGCGGTCCGCGGTGAGCTCCTCGATCTGGAGGAAGCCGCAGCCCTGGCAGCGGGCGAACCGGCGTTCCAGCTTCGGGTTCGCCGCGAACCGGGTCGACGCGAACGGCGACTTCGCGGCGCCGCACACCAGGCACCGGTCGGGATCCTTGCCGAGGAAGGGCCGCGCCACGCGGCGCCGCAGCCGCCCGCCCAGCCGCCGGACGGGTCCCAGCGCGGGTGCCGTCCGAATCCAGGTCCTCATCCATCGACGCTAACAGGACCCTGCGGCGCGGGCCGGACGTCACGTAGCGCGTGAGTACGCGAGTACGCGAGTACGTCACTGCTGCCGCAAGGCGTCCGACTCCTCCACATCGGTCCCCACAAGACCGGCAGCACCGCCATCCAGGTCGCGCGGTCCGGAGCACGCGACCAGCTGGCGGCGTACGGCGTGCACGTCCCGCGCGGCGCCCGGCGTCGCCGCGAGGCGAGCGAGGAGCTCTTCGCGGCGCGGCCGTCGTTCGATCGACCCCTCCCGCTCTGGACGGCACTGGCCGACGAGGTGGCCGCGGGGGACCTCCGCGGGTGCGTCAGCGACGAGCTCTTCGGCAAGGCCCTCGGGCGGACGGTCCGCAAGGTCGTCGACGACCTGGGCGGCAAGCGCGCCCACGTCCTGGCCGTAGCGCGGCGCTACGACGCCTGCCTGCCCTCGCAGTGGCAGGAGCCGAGCCGGGGGAAACACGACGTGTGGACCGCCCACGACACGGCGGCGATGGTCCGGTGCTGGGCCAGGCACGTGGTCGCGGACGAGGCCGACCGCGAGCAGCTGCCGCGCGTCTTCGAGGAGCTCTTCGGCCTCCCGGTGGGGCTGTTCGTGACCGACCCCACGCGGTCCAACCAGAGCCTGGCGTTCGCGGACGTCGAGCTGATGCGCGCCGTGAACGCCGCCCTGGCCCGGTGCGCCTCTCGCCGCACGACAACCGGGGCGCGGTCAACGCCGCCCGTGGCCGACGCCGTCGCGGGCAGCCCGCGGCCGGCCGGTCCCCGTGCGCCGACGATGCCGGACTGGCCGGTCGAGAGGGTCCGCGCGCTCAGCGCCGCCCGCGTCGAGGCCGTCGGGTGCCTGGGGGTGCACCTCATCGGGAGCCCGAACGCCTACGGTACGTCGAAGCCGACCCCGCGACCGAGGCCGGACCGGTCGCGGTCCCCGACGACCTCGTCGAGGACGTGGTGAGAGCGGTCCTGACCACGTCGGGCCGGCCCGGAAGATTTTGATCTCGGATCCGCCACGAAATCCCGATTCCCGTGGCGGGGCGCGATCCGGCGTGCGACCGTCGTAGTGGTCCACCCACAGCTTGGGGGTGTGGGACGCCGTGACACCACCTCTCCCGGGACCCCTCGGGGGCTATTCACGGGAGCACCCCATGCATCTCTGGCCATTTCCCGACAGTCGGTCGTCCGCTGTCGCGGCGCGCACCAGTGCCGCCGGCCCCCTCGTCCTCTCGACTGCCGCCGGCAGTGGCGCCTTCACCCCCCGACGGCCGGGCCCGTCATGAAGGCGCCCTGACCCGCGGCGCCCAGAGAGGTCTGGTCGCCCACGCCGTCCCGGGGGGCGTGGGCGACCAGATCTTGCGGGGCAGGTCCGGGTGGTGATCGGGCACGGGCTCAACCTCGTCTACAAGCGCAAGCCGTACGCGCCGCCTGCGGCCAAGACCGGTTTCCTGGCTCGCGACGCCCGATGGCTGGCCCGGCCCGCTCTGGGCCGGCCTCACGCCCGATCAGCCCGGCGTCGCAGACCCGGCGTACCTCGCGAAGTGGCAACGGGTGGTGGACCTGCTCGCCCGCAAGAAGATCTGGATGCTCCTCGACGCCCACCAGGACCAGTGGCACGAGACGGACGGCGGCGAGGGCGTCCCCGACTGGGCCGTGATCCGCCCCGCGCCGTACAACGCCGGCCCGCGGGAGACCGCACCGTTCCCGATGGGCTACTGGCTGCCCGAGCTCTCGACGGTCTTCGACAACTTCTCGGCCGACCACGACGGGCTGCTCGACGGCTGGGTGGACGCCCGGCGGATCGCCGCGCGGCAGGGGCACGACCCGACCACGGCCGTTCCGCTACCGGCCGACCCGCAGATCGCCGCGCCGACCCGGATCTTCGTCAGCCCGCTGCACTACCCGCACGGCTGCCGGGTCGTCGGGGAGCACGGCCGGCTGGTCTCGCGGGCGCACCACCACCTGTCGGTCCGCGCCACCTCGGACGCCGTGGTGACGGTGCGCGTCGTCCGCCGGAACCGTTGACGGCCAGACCGTTCGGGCGGGAACGTAAAGGCCCGGCCGGGCGTTGGACCCGGTGAGTCCTTCTAGACTGGGCTCGTACCGGTGAGCCGTCAGGTGGACGGCCACCACCCGGCCTCCAAGGAGGAGACCATGCAGAGCAACAACCCGGTGTTCCGGCGCTCGGAGGAGTTCAACCGCCCCGGCGCGAACGCCTATGGAAACCAGACGTACGCCGGCAACGGCGCGCCGCGGCCCGGCTACGGCCAGTCGGACCCCTCCACGTGGGGCACCGGCACGCCCGGCACCCCCACCCACACCCCGGCCTCCACCGGCCCGATGACGGTCGACTCGGTCGTCCAGAAGACCGGCATCTCGCTCGGCATCGTGATCGTCGCCGCCCTGGCGACCTGGATCATGACGCCCGCGATCACGACCACGACGACCTCCGCCGACCTCGGCGGGCTCTACACCGCCGTGGTGGTCGGCAGCCTGGGCGCGTTCGCGCTGTCCATGGTCAACTCCTTCAAGCGGGTCATCAGCCCGGCGCTCGTGATGGCGTTCTGCGTCCTCGAGGGCGTGGCGCTGGGCGGCCTGAGCAAGGTGTTCGATGCCCAGTTCGGCGGCAGCGTCGTGTCGGGCGCCGTGATCGGCACGTTCGCGGCCTTCGCCGGCACGCTCGCGGCCTACAAGGTCTTCAACATCAAGGTCGGCGCCAAGTTCCGCATGATGGTGACGGCGGCCGTGTTCGGCATGATCGGGCTCAGCCTGATGGAGCTGGTCCTGAGCATGTTCGGTGCCCAGCTCGGTCTCTTCGGCTTCGGCGGACTGGGCCTCCTGACCGCGATCGCGGGTCTCGTGCTCGGTGTCTTCATGCTGGTCATGGACTTCGACTTCGTCGAGCAGGGCATCGCCAACGGCCTCCCCGAGCGGGAGTCCTGGCGGGCCGCGTTCGCGATGACGGTCAGCCTGGTCTGGATCTACACCAACCTGCTGCGCCTGCTCGCGATCTTCAGCGACAACTAGGTCTCGGCGGGCTCGACCACCGAACGCCGAAGCAAGCGAAGGCCCCGGGCACTCCCCGGGGCCTTTCGCCTGCTCACGGCCTCGACCAGGCCGCTTGCTCAGACGGAGCCGGCCTGGTCGCCGGCGTCCACGCGCTGCTCGTCCTCGTCGTCGGGGGCCTCGCCGTCGGTCGGGGGGTGCCGGCGGCGGTGCCGCAGCTCCACCCAGAGGCCGCGGACCCCGCGGCGGGCGCCGCCCACCTCGGTGCCGTCGAGCTCGGTGCCCGGGTTGTTGACCGCCTGCACGGCGGCGGCCGCGACCGGCAGCACACCCTCGCCGCGGAACGCCTCGGGCTGCGCCTCGTCGTCGGGGATCAGCCCGAGCGCCGCCATCGTCGAGGGCAGCAGCACCGCCGCGAGCGAGCGGTAGCCGTCGGCGGACGGGTGGAACTGGTCGGGTCCGAAGAGGATCGCAGGTGCCGCCGCGAACTCCGGGCCCAGGATCGAGCCGAGCGACACCGTGCGGCCACCCTCCTCGAGGACGGCGATGGTCTGCGCGGCCGCCAACCGCCGCGACCAGGTGCGGGCGACCTGCTTGAGCGGGGGAGCGATCGGCTTGATCGTGCCGAGGTCCGGGCAGGTGCCGACGACGACGGCGACGCCGGCCTCGCGGAGCCGGCGCACGGCCTCGGAGAGCTGGCGCACGGACGCCGACGGGAGCACCTGGTGGGTGACGTCGTTGGCGCCGATCAGGATGACCGCGGCGTCCGGCTCGATGGGCAGGGTGCGCTCGACCTGGTCCTCGAGGTCGGAGGAGCGGGCGCCCACCTTGGCGAACTCGCGGAGGTAGACGCGGCGGTCGGCGCGCTCGGCCAGGCCCGACGCGAGCATGGCGCCCGGGGTCTCCTCGACCCGGTCGACGCCGTAGCCGGCCGCGCTGGAGTCACCGAGCAGGGCGACCTTGATGGCGGGCCCCGGCCGGCCGCGGCCATACCACCCGGTGGAGTCGGGTGGGTCCCGGTCGAGGCGGCCGATGGCCTTGCGCGCGACCTTGGCCTCGACCCTCAGCACGCCGTACAGCGCACCCCCGAGCACCGAGAGTCCGCCACCGCCGTACGCGGCGGCGGACGCGAGCTTGCGTGCTGCACCGGCTTTCCGCACCCCTCCACTCTACGGACGCCCTCCGACGGCCCCACGTGCACCGTGCGCGGGTTGGCAGGTTGTGGAGCGAGGCCTCGAGATTGTTGGGATGCAGTACGTGAACTCTCTCCTCGACCTCATCGGCAACACCCCGCTGCTGAGGCTGTCCCGCGCCCTCACCACCTCCGACGGACGCACCCTCGACCCGGCCGCGAACGGACCGATGGTCCTGGCCAAGGTCGAGTACCTCAACCCCGGCGGCTCCGTGAAGGACCGCATCGCCACCCGGATGATCGAGGCGGCCGAGAAGTCCGGCGCCCTCCAGCCCGGCGGCACGATCGTCGAGCCCACGTCGGGCAACA
>JAOPYB010000234.1 GCA_025964835.1 Nocardioides sp.
GCGGCGTCGGGGCCGAGCTGTTACAGCCGACTCACGAACGACTGGATCTGTGGGCAGTACCTCCACGATCGCCAGTCGGAGCTGGTGGACGCGACCACTCAGCACATCTGGATCACGGTGGTCTCGGTGCTCGTGAGCGTGGCGATCGCGTTCCCGCTGGCCCTGACCGCGCGCCGCTTTCCGCGCCTCGAGTCGACGATCATCGCCGTCAGCACCGGCATCTACACGATCCCGTCCCTGGCGCTCTTCCCGCTGCTCGTGCCGTTCACCGGGCTCACCCCCACCACGGTCGTGATCGGGCTCGCGCTCTACGCGCTGACGATCCTGGTCCGCGCCATCCTCGAAGGGCTCGGCGCGGTGCCGGCCGATGTCCGCGAGTCCGCTACCGGCCTCGGGTACGGCGCGTCCAAGCTGTTGTTCCTCATCGAGCTCCCGCTGGCGCTGCCCGTGATCATGGCCGGGCTGCGGGTAGCGACGGTGTCGACGGTCGCGCTCACCACCGTCGGGTCGCTGGTGGCGTACGGCGGCCTCGGCAACCTGATCAAGGACGGCGTCAACACCAACTTCCGGGCCGAGCTGCTGGCGGCGGCGGTCCTCTGCGTGCTGCTCGCGATGGTCCTCGACGTCCTGATCGTCATCGCCCAACGCCTGCTCACCCCGTGGACGAGAGGAGTCCAGGAATGAACACCCCACGAAACCGCTCGCTTCGCTCACGCTTCCGCGGCGGCCCCGAATGATGGTCTTCGGCGACACCTGGTCCTATCTCACGGACGGCGCCAACTGGAGCGGCGACAGCGGCATGCTCCACCTGCTGCTCCAGCAGCTCCTCCTCTCCGTCTCCGCGCTGGCGATGGCGACGGCCGTCGGCCTCCCCGTCGCGCTCTGGCTGGGCCACCTCGGTCGCGGTGGGTTCCTCGCCATCAACATCTCCAACATCGGCCGGGCGGTGCCGACGTTCGCGCTGCTCGCCCTCTTCGTCACCGCGGACTTCCCCGGCCGGGCCGAGTTCGGGCCCTACGGCCGGGCCGGGCTCGCGACCCTGCTGGCGCTCACGCTGTTCGCGCTGCCGCCGATCATCACCAACTCCTACGTCGCCGTCCGCGAGGTCCCCGCCGACGTCCGGCAGGCCGCCGATGGCATGGGGATGACCGGCGCCCAGAAGTTCTTCCGGGTCGAGCTGCCGCTCGCGCTCCCGCTGGTGATGTCCGGCGTACGCCTGGCCCTGGTGCAGGTCTGGGCCACCGCCACCATCGCGGCCCTGGTCGCCGGACCCGGGCTCGGCCGGGTCATCACCGACGGCTTCTACCGCACGAACTACGGCAAGGGGCTCGCCGGTGCGGTCGTCGTGGCGCTCGTGGCCCTGGTCCTCGAGCTGGTGGCGGCCACGGTGCAGCGGGCCGCCGACCCGAACCCCCGGGAATCGTCACCGAAACGTGAGCGCGGAATGTCCGGTGACGCCTCTATGTTGAGTCCGGACGCAGGGGCAACCGCCCGCTGAGCAGCATCGCTACATCCGGACACGCGCGACACCATCGCGGGACACAGAAGGACCACCGACCATGCAGGTACGACGCTCTCTTGCCGCGGTGCTCGCCGTCGGCTCACTCCTCCTCGTCAGCGCGTGTGCGGGGGACGACCTCAGCAGCTCCGCCAAGGACGACACCAGCTCGTCCTCCGATGCCACCGACGGCGCCACCTCCTCCGGGGGCGGTCCGGTGACCATCGCGGGCCAGAGCTTCCCCGAGGCCGCCCTCGTCGCCTCGATGTACGACCAGGTCCTGACCAACGCGGGCTACGACACGACCGTCAAGCTGGTCGATGACCGCGGCGCCTACATGCCGACGTTCCCGAAGAGCATCGACATCGTCCCCGAGTACGTCGGCGGCATCGTCAACTTCCTCAACGCGGACAAGAACGGCGCCGACGCCGAGCCGATCACCGCTGGAGACGGCCAGGAGCTCGCCGACGCCGGCGCCGACCTGCTGAAGGCGAAGGGCATCACGCTGCTCGACCTCTCCGCAGCCACCGACACCAACGCCTTCTTCGTCACCCAGGACTACTCCGACTCCGAGGGCGTCACCAAGCTCTCCGACCTCGAGGGCGACTCGGTCACGCTGGCCGCGGCCCCCGACTGCCAGGGTCGCCTCGACTGCGAGGGCGGGCTCTCGGACCAGTACGGCATCGACGTCAAGGAGGTCCTGCCGCTCGGCTACGCCAGCGACCAGACCTACAAGTCGGTCATCGACGGTGAGTCCGAGCTCGGCGAGACCAGCACCACCGACGGCACGCTCGCCGCACAGGGCCTGGTCGTGCTGCAGGACGACCAGCAGATCCAGCCCGCCCAGAACCTCGTGCCCGCGGTCAGCGACCAGTTCCTCACCGCGCACCCGGACGTCGCGGACATCCTCAACGCCCTGATGGCCGCGCTCACCACCGAGAAGCTGACCGAGCTCAACGGCCGGGTGGCCGTCGACCGCGAGAAGCCCGAGGTCGTCGCCAAGGACTTCCTCACCGAGGCCGGCCTGCTCTGAGACCCGGGAGCGGCAGCCGGGGCGTGCCAGCCACGCACCGGCCGCCGCTACCCTGAGCCGCATGGCCGGCAGCTCCCTCCCACGGCGGGTCGCCGGCGTCGCCGCCGGGGCCCTGCCCCCGGCCGCGCGCCAGCTGCTCCGGCGCCGACTCGGGCACCGCCTCGGCATCCCGGGAGCCGACGTCGGCCTCGTCTCGGTCGTGGTGGTCTGCGACGTGCGCGACCTGCCCCGCCTGCCCCTCGCACTCGAGTCGGTACTCGGCCAGTCGCACGCGCACCTCGAACTGCTCCTCTGCCCGGTCGCCGAGGCCGTCGACGCGTTCGCCCCAGTCGTCGAGACCGTCCGCGACGTCCGGGTCCGCGTCCACGCGGACGAGCCGACCTGGGCCGCGGCGGCTGCCGCCGGCGTGCACGCGGCGCGCGGCGACTTCCTGCTGTTCCTGCGGGGCTGCGACCTGCTGCCCCCGGAGGCCTTGTCCCGGGCCGTCGCCTCGCTCACCACCTCCGGTTCGGCCCTCGCCGCCGGCCGCCTGGAGCAGGCCGGTGATCCCGAGCCCTGGCTCGAGCGGTCCCAGTGCGAGCTGCACGCCCGGCACCGGGTCGAGGTCGAGCCGCTGACAGACCTCGACCTCGCCGGAGATCTCGCGATCGGGTCCAAGCTCGTCCGGCGGAGCACCTGGCTGGCCTCGGGCTCCCGCTTCGACGCCACCGACGACTGGCTCGCCTCCCCGACGATCGCGCGGCTGCTGCGGACGGTCGACCGCGTCGACGTGCTCGACGTGGCGACCTACACGTTCGCGCCCGACCACGGCAGGCGCCCGTTCGGAGCGACGCCCGACCCTCTCCCCGGCCTGCCCGCCTGGCGACAGCGGGTCGACGCGGTCGAGCGCGCCCTTGCCGGGTCGCCACTCGCCGAGGGCTGGGACCGGCACGTCGTCGCGACCGAGCTGCCCCGGCTCCTGCAGGAGACCGAGCGCGCGACGCCGGAGCAGTGGGCCGAGCTGCGGGGCCTGGCAGCGTCGTACGCCGAGCACCCCTCGGCCCTCGCGCATGCCGGCGCCGCCGCCCGGGCCCTGGTGTGGCTGGCCGCGCAGGACCGACGGGCCGACGTCGAGACGATGGCCGACCAGGTCGCGGCGCTCGGCGACGACGTGCCGACCCGGGTCGAGGGCGCCGAGGTGCTCGCCGGCTGGAGCGGCGTGCAGCTGCCGGCGGACGTGCGCCGGCTCTCCGAGGACGAGACCGCGCTGCGCACCCACGTCCAGCGGGTGCGTGGGGCCGACGACGGTCGAGAGGTCGACATCCTCGTCGCGCTGCGTCACGTCGACCTCGGCGACCCGGCGCCGAACGTCGACGCCTGGACCGACGACGGTGACGAGCTCCCGGTCCAGCAGCTGCCGGGCACCGAGGCCACCCGCTGGGCCGGTCGCCGCTTCCAGCGCGCCGTGGGCGTGCGGGTCCGGCTCCCCGACGACGAGCCGGTCGCCCTCTTGCTGGCGGTGAGCGCGGGCGAGATCGTGCGCACCGGTCGCGTGTCCGTGCCGGCCAGCCGACCCGGCCCGGGCCCGGCCCCGGTCGTCGTGTCCGGCCTCGACCTCGACGGCACCGCCCTCGTCGTCACCGCCACCGGTGACCTCGACCGGCTGCGACTGCTGGGACCCGGCGGCCGAGCCCTCGACGTCGAGCCCGACCGGTCCGTCCCGGGGCGGGTGCGCATCGAGCTGCGCACCCACCGCTTCGGCACCCCGACCTGGCTCGGCCCGGGTCCGCACCGGCTGGTGACCGACGAGGGCAACGTCGGCGTCGCCGCGCAGCTGCGTGACCGGCTGCCCCTCGAGCTGCTCGGCGAGAGGCACCGGCTCCGGCCGCACCTCGGCCCGCTCGGCGGCCTCGTGCTCGGCGTCAACGCGCCGCTGGCCGACGACGAGCTCGGGCCCTGGGCGCAGGAGCGCCTCCGCGCGGGCTACGCGTCCACGACCGCGCCCGTCGACCCCGACCTCTTCTACTTCGAGAGCTACGCCGGCCGCACCGCCACCGACAGTCCCCTCGCGATCCTCGAGGAGCTGCGGAGGCGTCGTCCGGACCTCACGGCGTACTGGGGGATCGCCGACCACAGCCAACGCGCTCCCGACGGCACGACGCCGGTCCTGCTCCGCAGTCGCCGGTGGTACGACGTGCTGGCGCGCGCCGGCTGTCTCGTCCTCAACACCGACGTGGAGACCTGGTTCCGCCGGCGGCCCGGCCAGGTGCTGCTCCAGACGTTCCACGGCTACCCGTCCAAGGCGATGGGGGCCGCCCAGTGGCGCGCGCTCGACTACCGGCCGTCCCGGATCCGCGAAGCACGGAGGCGCGGGGTCGACACGTGGAGCGCGATCCTGACGCCGACGCCGGAGATGACCCGCCACTACCGCGAGCAGTACGCCTATGAGGGCCCGGCCCTCGAGCGCGGCTACCCCCGGGACGATGCCCTGACCGGTGCGGCAGCCCGGGCCCGGCGGACGGAGGCCCGGCGGCTGCTCGGGATCGCCGACCACCAGATCGCCGTGCTCTACGCCCCGACCTGGCGCGAGCACCTCGCGAGCCGCCCACGCGCTGCCGACATGACCGACTTCCTCGACATCCCGGCGGCCGCCGACGCCCTCGGCGACGACCACGTGCTGCTGCTGCGCGGCCACCGGTTCCACGCACCCGACGTCGAGGACGCCCGCGTGCTCGACGTGACCACGTACCCCGAGGTCAACGACCTGATCCTGGCCTCCGACGCCGCGGTGCTGGACTACTCCTCGCTCCGGTTCGACTACGCCCTGACCGGCAGGCCGATGGTCTTCCTGGTGCCCGACCTCGAGGAGTACGCCGCCGGTAGCCGGGGCTTCCTGTTCCCGTTCGCCGAGTCGGCGCCCGGACCGTTCGTGCGGGACACGGCCGGCGTCGTGGCGGAGCTCCGCGACCTCGACGGGCTGCGGTCGCGCCACGGCGGTGCGATCGCGGCCTTCAACGCGACGTACCACCCGTGGCAGGACGGCCGGGCCGCCGAGCGCGTGGTCGACGGGTTGCTCGCGCTGCTGTGAGGCCCGCGGCCGGCCGTCGGTACCTTGTCCGGTGTGACCGACGAGCAGACCCCCGGGCCCGAGTCGACCCCAGACCTGCGCACCCGCCTCCAGCGGACGCGCCGCCGGCTGGCGAAGGCCGAGCAGAGGCTCGAGGCGCGCACCGCCCAGCTCGAGAAGGTCCAGGGCGAGCTGGAGGCGTTGCGGACGTTCACGCTCGACGTCTTCCCCGACCACCCCGTGCCACCCGACCTCACCAGCCGGCTGACGGCGGTCCGCGACGACCACCTGACGTTCCTGACCGCCGAGCAGCTCGGGTCACTGGTCTCGTGCGTGCTGGAGACCGAGGCGTCGGGCCGTGAGGGGATCCTCGTCGAGGCCGGCACGGCCCAGGGCGGCTCGGCGATCGCGATGGCCATGGCCAAGGACCCGTCCCGGCCGCTGAGGGTGTACGACGTCTTCGGTCTGATCCCGCCGCCGAGCGAGGCCGACGGTGCCGACGTGCTGCAGCGCTACGAGAAGATCACGGCCGGCAAGGCCCGTGGTCTCGCCGAGGACCAGGAGTACTACGGCTACCGGGACGACCTGCTGGGTGAGGTCGCCGCCTCGTTCGCACGGCACGGGGTGCCCACCGACGAGCACCGGGTCGAGCTGGTGCAGGGACTGTTCCAGGACACCATCACCGGCGACGAGCCGATCGCGCTCGCCCACGTGGACGGCGACTGGTACGAGTCGACGATGACCTGCCTGACCCGGCTCGCGCCCCGGCTCGTCCCGGGCGGCCGGATCGTGGTCGACGACTACTACACCTGGTCGGGCTGCCGGACCGCCGTCGACGAGTACTTCGCCGACCGGCCGGAGTTCCGCGTCGAGATGCGGGCCAAGGTGCACGTGATCCGCCGCCCGGCCTGAGCCGCGATGCGCCCCGGCGCCCCGTCCTCGATAGATTGACCCGCATGCCCGACTCACCGGACAAGTCCATCGCCGACTCCGCGACCCAGGCTGCCCGACGCCTGGCGGGCCGCGCGCGTCGCGCCGCGGGGGGCCAGCCGGAGGCGCGGGTGGAGGCCGAGCCCACGATCGAGGCTCCGCCCACCGGGCCCGCCGACCCCGACCCCAGCGACGGGCCCACGGACCGCAAGCGCCGGGTCCGTCAGTCCCGCATCCAGTGGCGGGTGGCGCAGGCCGTCCTCGGCAAGGACGCCGTACCCAACTCCCACGATGGCTTCGACCTCGAGGGGG
>JAOPYB010000362.1 GCA_025964835.1 Nocardioides sp.
CCGCCCTTCGAGGCGAGCGCGATGGTCGCGTCGAGGATGCGCTTGCGTCGATCCCGCTGAGCTGCGGACCCGAGCTCGTCGACTGTCAGCGAGTTGACGCTGGTCACGGAGGCCTCCCATGTGGCGAACGTGTGAATCAGACGACAGCTCCCGGTCGGAATCAGCCACCCGAGAGTCCCGTTGATCTGGCGCACTAGGCTAGCAACTGGTGAGACATAATAGGAACACGTTTCACTTTGTCCGGCCCGGCGTGTCAGAGCTCCCGGCAAGTGTCCGGAGAGCGAGAGAGAGGTCGCGGCATGCGGATTGCCCTTCTGTCCTACCGAAGCAAGCCCCATTGCGGGGGGCAGGGGATCTACGTCCGGCACCTGAGTCGGGAGCTGGTCAACCTCGGCCACTCGGTCGAGGTCTTCTCCGGCCAGCCCTACCCCGAGCTCGACCCGGGGGTCACGCTGACGAAGGTCCCGAGCCTCGACCTCTACCGCGAGCCGGACCCGTTCCGCGTGCCCAGGCCGCGTGAGTTCCGCGACCTGGTCGACGTGGAGGAGTTCCTCACCATGTGCACCGCCGGCTTCCCCGAGCCGAAGACCTTCAGCAGCCGGGTCGTCAAGCTGCTGCGCGGCCGGGTCGCCGACTTCGACATCGTGCACGACAACCAGGTGCTCGGCTACGGGATGCTCGACATCGAGAAGATGGGCCTGCCGCTCATCACCACGCTGCACCACCCGATCAGCTTCGACCGGCGCATCGACCTCGCGGCCGCGCCCACGCTGCGCAAGAAGCTCTCCATCCGACGCTGGTACGGCTTCCTGCGGATGCAGCAGAAGGTCGCCCGCCAGGCGCGTAAGGTCCTCACGCCCTCGGAGTCCTCCGCCCGCGACATCGCGCGCGACTTCGGCGTCGACCCGGCCCGGATGCAGGTCATCCTGCTCGGCGTCGACGACGCGTTCCAGCCACCGACCGCGCCGCGTGTCCCCGGCCGGATCATCGCGATGGCGAGCGCCGATGCCCCGATGAAGGGCATCGCCACGCTGCTCGAGGCCTTCGCCAAGCTGCGCACCGAGCGCGACCTCGAGCTGCTGCTGGTCACGAAGCCGCAGCCCGGCGGGCGCACCGAGCAGCTCATCGAGAAGCTGTCCATCGGCGACGCCGTGCGGTTCGTCAACGGCGTCAGCGACGCCGAGCTGGTCGACCTGATGGGCTCCGCCGAGCTGGCCTGCGTGCCGTCGCTCTACGAGGGCTTCTCGCTGCCGACCGCCGAGCTGATGGCCTGCGCCACCCCGCTCGTCGCCTCGCGTGCCGGTGCGATCCCGGAGGTCGTCGGGCCCGACGGGCTCTGTGCCGACCTGGTCACCCCCGGGGACGTCTCGGAGCTGACCGCGTCGATCGCCGCGCTCCTCGACGACCCCGAGCGCCGCGCCGAGATGGGCCGCGCCGGACGCAGGCGCGTCGACGAGCTGTTCAGCTGGCGCGCGGTCGCGGTGGCGGTCGCGGCGGCGTACGAGGAGACCATCGCCGACTACGGTCTCGATACGGTCGCTGCGCGACCTACTCGACCACCGAAAACAGCGACGGTCGCTGCGCGACCTACTCGACCACCGAAGGAGCACAATGCTGACCGTTGACTTCGACCGGCTCGGGCTGCGCCCGGGCGATCGGGTGCTCGACATGGGCTGTGGCGGGGGTCGCCACGCCTTCGAGATGTACCGCCGCGGCGGTGACGTGATCGCGTTCGACCAGGACGCCGACGAGCTGTCGGGCGTGCGCGACCTGTTCGTGGCGATGAAGGAGGCCGGTGAGGTGCCGGCCGGCGCCGAGGCCGACGTCAAGGAGGGCGACGCGCTCGCCCTGCCGTTCGCCGACGACGAGTTCGACCGGGTCGTCGCGGCCGAGGTGCTCGAGCACATCCCCGCCGACATCCAGGCCATCGACGAGCTCGTCCGGGTGCTCCGCCCCGGCGGCACGCTCGCGGTGTCCGTGCCGCGGTGGTTCCCCGAGATCGTCAACTGGAAGCTCTCCGACGACTACCACAACACCCCGGGCGGCCACATCCGCATCTACTCCGACAAGGAGCTGATCGGCAAGCTCGCCAACGCCGGGCTGGAGTTCGAGGGCAAGGACTACGCCCACGGCCTGCACTCGCCGTACTGGTGGATCAAGTGCGCGGTCGGCGTGAAGAACGACGACCACCCGCTCGCCCGGACCTACCACAAGCTCCTGGTGTGGGAGATCATGAAGCAGCCCAAGGCGCTCCAGGTCGTCGGCAAGATCCTCGACCCGCTGATCGGGAAGAGCATGGTCCTCTACTTCCGCAAGCCCGCGACCCCGGACCACGATGCATCCTGACCTCCCGTCCTGGGTCCCGGGGCTCGACGGAGTCCTGAGCGTCCAGCAGGTCGCCGAGACGGCCGCGTCGATCGCGGCGATGCAGGAGCCCAGCGGCGCGGTGCCGTGGACCGTCGGTGAGCACACCGACGTCTGGAACCACGTCGAGTCCGCGATGGCGCTGCTCGTGGGCGGTCAGGTCGAGGCCTCGGACCGCGCATTCGCGTGGTGCCTGGCGACCCAGCGCGACGACGGCTCGTGGCCGATGAAGATCGTCGCGGGCGAGATCGAGGACCACAGCGGCGAGACGAACATGTCGGCGTACCTCGCCGTCGGGATCTGGCACAACTGGCTGGTCCGGCGCGACTTCGGCTTCGTGCGCCGCCACTGGCCTGCCGTACGCCGCGGCCTCGACTGGGTGGTCTCGCTGCAGCAGCCGTTCGGCGGCATCGCCTGGTCGCAGGAGTGGGCCGACGGCCGGCCGGCGCGGGTCAACGAGGAAGCCCTGCTCGCCGGCTCCTCGAGCATCTACCAGGCGCTGCGGGCGGGCGTCGCGCTCTCCGAGCTGATGGACGAGCCCCAGGCCGAGTGGGAGCTCGCCGGCGGCCGGCTCGGCCATGCGCTGCGCGAGCACCACGACCTGTTCCTCGACAAGTCCGAGTTCTCGATGGACTGGTACTACCCGGTCCTCGGCGGCGCCGTCCGCGGCGACGCGGCCCGGGCGCTGATCGAGAGCAGGTGGGACGAGTTCGTCGAGGACGGGCTCGGGATCCGCTGCGTGCTCGCCAACCCGTGGGTGACCGGCGCGGAGACGTGCGAGCTGGTGATGGCCCTCGACGCCGTTGGCGAGCGCGAGCGCGCCCAGCGGCTGCTCCTCGACATGCAGCACCTGCGTTCGGAGCAGGGGAGGTACTGGACGGGCTACGTGTTCCCCGACGACGTCAACTGGCCGGCGGAGCACACGACGTACACCGCGGCGGCGGTGATCCTCGCGGTCGACGCTCTCGGTCAAGGCACCGGTGGCTCCGACATCATGCGCGGGGCCACGCTGGTGCCGCACTTCCGTGAGCTCGCCCTCGAGTGCGGCTGCCCGTCCGTGTCAGGCGACCGGGTCGCCGGCGTCTCCGCGCGCTCGTCGTAGCACCCGCATCGAGCCCAGCTCCTCGACCTCGACGAAGTCGCCGCTCGTCAGCGCCCGCCTGAAGACGTGGTACGGCGGCTGCCCGCCGTCGGCCGGGTCCGGGAAGACATCGTGGATGACCAGGCTCGCACCCGCGGTCAGCCACGGGGCCCAACCCACGTAGTCGTTCTGGGCGTGCTCCTCCGCGTGCCCGCCGTCAATGAAGAGCATCGACAGGGGAGTGCGCCAGTGGGCGCTCACCGTGGCGCTGCGGCCGATGACCGCGACCACCTGGTCCTCGAGCCCGGCGAGGGCGACCGTGCGCCGGAAGAACGGCAGGGTGTCCA
>JAOPYB010000298.1 GCA_025964835.1 Nocardioides sp.
TCCGGGCGCTGGTACGCCGTCGGCTACGACACCGACCGCGGCGACGAGCGGGTCTTCCGCCTCTCCCGCGTGCAGGGCGAGGCACGCAAGGTGGGAGAGCCGGGCTCGTACGACGTGCCGGCAGGCACCGACGTACGCGCCACCACCCGCAGGCTCGCGCCGGCGCCCTCGACCGAGCGCGCAGTGGTGCTCGTGCGCCGCGGCGCCGGCCACGCGCTGCGCCGCAACGCCGAGAGCGTCGCGCCCGACGTCCCCGGCCCGGACGGCCGCACCGCCTGGGACCGGGTCGTCGTCACGCGCGGTGGCGAGGGTATGGCCGACGAGCTGCTCGGCTACGGCGCCGACGTCTACGTCGAGGAGCCCGAGACGCTGCGCGCGGTCGTCATCGACCGGCTCCGGTCCGTTGTAGGGGCCACCCAGTGAGTGCCGCACGCCCGGCGCCGAGCGGCGGCGCCAAGGACCAGGTCGGCCGGCTGCTCACGCTGGTCCCGTTCCTGCACGCTCGCGGGCAGGTCCGTCTCGACGACGCGGCCGCCGCGCTGGGCGTCCCGGCCGACCAGCTGGTCAAGGACCTCAAGGTGCTGCTCATGTGCGGGCTGCCCGGTGGCTACCCCGACGACCTCATCGACGTCGACCTCGATGCGCTCGAGGGGCCGGACGCCGACGGGGTGATCCGGGTGTCGAACGCCGACTACCTGGCCCGCCCGCTGCGCCTCTCGCCCACGGAGGCGACCGCGATCATCGTGGCCCTCCGCGCCCTCCGCAACGGTGCGCGCGACGAGACCCGTGAGGTCGTCGACCGGGCGCTGGCCAAGCTCGAGGCAGCGGCCGCCCAGGGCTCGGCCGCCACCCAGATCGACCCCGGTGACGAGCCCGTCGCCCCCGACGACTCCCGCCTGCGCCGCACGCTCGAGGACGCCGTGGCCCGGGGTCGTCAGGTCCGGCTCACCTACTTCGTGCCCTCGCGTGACGAGGAGTCCGCGCGCACCGTCGACCCGCGCGGCGTGGTGACCGCCCACGGCTTCGCCTATCTCGACGCCTGGTGCCACAGCGCGGAGGCGCCGCGGCTCTTCCGCCTGGACCGGATCCACGAGGCGGCGGTCCTCGACACTCCCGTCGAGACCCCGGCGGAGGCGCCACGCGACCTCGGGGACGGTCTCTTCGCCCGCTCCTCCGACACGACCCTGGTCACCCTGCGGCTGGCACCGGCCGCCCGGTGGGTCGTGGAGTACTACCCGGTGGAGGCGACCCGGCCGCGGCCCGACGGTGACCTGGAGGTCGACCTCCTGATCGCCGACGAGCGCTGGCTGCAGCGCCTGCTGCTGCGGCTGGCGCCGTACGCCAGCGTCGTCTCGCCCCCGGTCCACGCGCACAGGTTCACGGCCGCCGCACAGGAGGCGCTGGGCCTCTACTCCTGACCCACGGCGTAGGATGAACTGACCAGCCACACACACCCGAGGACCTCATGACCACTCCACTCATCGCCGGCCTGGGCACCCAGGAGCTCGTGCTCATCCTGCTCGTGGTCGTGCTGCTCTTCGGCGCCTCCAAGCTGCCCGAGCTCGCCCGGGGGAGCGGCCGCGCCCTCCGCATCTTCAAGGCCGAGACCAAGGGCCTGATGGACGACGACGAGGACGAGGCCACCAAGACCCCCGAGCAGCGTGAGCTGGATGCGCGTCAGAAGCTCCTCGATGCCGAGGCGGACCGCATCGCGCGTGAGCGTCGCGACGACACGACCGCCTGACCCACCGAGGTGGCGCTCTCCATCCGCGGTGTGCTGCGCCTGCTGCGCGGCACACCGCTGCACCCAGTGGGCCCCGACGGCCGGATGGCCCTCGGCGACCACCTGCGAGAGCTGCGCGCCCGGCTGATCCGCGCGGCGCTCTTCCTGACCTTGGCGTTCGCGGTGTCGCTGTTCTTCTATGACCAGCTGCTCGAGCTCGTCCTGGGCCCCTACAACCATGCCCGGGTGGCGCTGAACCACAAGACGCAGACAACGGCGTACGTCGCCGGAGCGACCGGTCCACTGATGCTGCAGCTCAAGCTGTGTGGCGTCGCCGCCATCGTCGTCTCCAGCCCCTACTGGCTCTACCAGATCTGGGGCTTCATCGTCCCCGGGCTGCATGCCCAGGAGCGCAAGTGGTCCCGGGTGTTCGCCGCGGTCGCAGGGCCGCTGTTCTTCGCCGGAGTGGCGACCGGCTACTACGTGCTGCCCAAGGGCCTCGAAGTGCTGATCGGCTTCACACCCGCCCAGTTGGAAAGCCTCGTCGAGTTCGGCGAGTACTTCAGCTTCCTCACCCGGATGCTGCTGGTCTTCGGCATCTCCTTCGAGATCCCGCTCTTCGTGATCATGCTCAACCTGGCCGGTCTGGTCTCAGGCAAGCAGATCGGCCGCTACCGGCCCTGGATCATCCTCGGGACATTCGTCTTCGCTGCGGTCGCGACGCCGTCCACGGACCCGTTCTCGATGCTCATGCTCGCGATCCCGATGCTGGTCCTGTTCCTGCTCGCCGAGATCATCGCGCGCACGATCGACCGCGCCCGCAGGCGGGGGGCCGACAGCACCGACCAGTGGTCCGACGACGAGCTCTCGCCGCTGTGAGCGCCCCACCGTCCCTGTCCGTCGTCGACCCCTTCGACCTGCCCGAGTGGCTGGGGGAGTCCGAGGTCACCTGGACCCCCGAGGTCGGTGTCCGCACCGGCCACCACGTCGTCGGACGGCTCTCCGCGGACGACCGCGGCGCCCAGGAGCTCGCCTGTGACCTGCTGGCGGTCGACGAGGCCTACCCCTCGCCGGTGGCCGACGACCAGACCCGGCTCCGCGCCCACCAGGCGTGGCGGCACGGACAGATCCTGCTGGTCGACCAGGACCGCCGCCTCACCCTCGCCGTTCCCGGCACGGGCTTCACCGCCGACCTCGTGCTGGACGCCCTCAGCCGGCTCGCCAAGGCCGTGGGCGCCTCACCGGACCGCTACGCGGCCCGGCTGCGGATCGGTGCCGAGTCCCCACGGCGGGGCCCCTCCGGCCGCTAGTCTCGGCGCGTGGCCGGCAACGCGCGCGAGATCGCACTCCTGACGAACCCCACGTCCGGCAAGGGCAAGGGGGCCAAGGCCCGCGACCTGGCACTGCCCCGGCTGCGCGAGGCCGGCCTGGTGGTGCGCAACCTGCAGGGCCGCGACGCCGACGAGGCGCTCGACCTGGCCCGCCAGTGTGTGTCCGACGGCATCGAGGCCCTCGTCGTGTGCGGCGGGGACGGCATGGTCCACCTCGGCGCCCAGGCCGTGGCCGGCACCACCACCTCGCTGGGCATCGTGCCGGCGGGCACCGGCAACGATGTGGCCCGCTACTTCGACCTGCCCCGCAAGGACCCCCTCGCCGCGGTCGAGCGCGTGATCGCGGGCCGGACCCGCACCATCGACCTGGCCCGCAGCGGCTCGCAGTACTTCGTCACGGTCCTGGCCGCCGGGTTCGACGCGATCGTCAACGAGCGTGCCAACGCGATGACCTGGCCGAAGGGCCAGATGCGCTACAACCTGGCCACGCTGCTCGAGCTGCGCACCTTCGAGCCGCTGCCCTACGTGCTCGAGCTGGACGGGGTCACCCACCGCCTCGACGCGATGCTCGTGGCGGTCGGCAACGGGCCCTCGTTCGGCGGCGGCCTGCGGATCACCGAGGGCGCGATCCTCGACGACGGGATGCTCGACGTCGTCATCATCAAGCCGATGAGCAAGCCCGGGCTGATCAGGACCTATCCGAAGCTGTTCAAGGGCACCCACACCACCCATCCGCAGTACGAGCACCACCTCGTCCGCACCGTCACGGTCGCGGCGCCCGGCATCGTGTCGTACGCCGACGGCGAGCGGTTCGGCCCGCTCCCGCTGACGATCGAGTGTGCCCCCGGAGCGCTGAGCGTCCTCGCCTAGCCTCAGTCCTCGGGCCCATGCATAGGGTGGGGACATGAGCACTGCGGACGACCTGTCCCCGGCCGAGCGGTACGCCGACTTCCGTCAGGGACGCAGGCACCCGGTCCTCCGGGGCTTCGAGAGCCTCTACTCCTTCCCGCTCGACGACTTCCAGGTCCGTGCCTGCCGGGAGATCGAGGAGGGCCGAGGGGTGCTGGTCGCGGCCCCGACCGGTTCCGGCAAGACGATCGTCGGCGAGTTCGCCGTGCACCTCGCCCTCGAGACCGGCCGCAAGTGCTTCTACACGACCCCGATCAAGGCGCTCTCCAACCAGAAGTACAACGACCTGGTCGCCCGCTACGGGGCGGACCAGGTCGGCCTGCTGACCGGCGACAACGTCGTCAACGGCGACGCCCCGGTCGTCGTGATGACGACCGAGGTGCTCCGCAACATGCTGTACGCGGGGTCCCGGACGCTGCTGGGCCTCGGCTTCGTCGTGATGGACGAGGTGCACTACCTCGCCGACCGCTCGCGGGGCGCGGTCTGGGAAGAGGTGATCATCCACCTGCCCGAGTCGGTGGCACTGGTCTCCCTCTCGGCGACCGTGTCCAACGCGGAGGAGTTCGGCGAGTGGCTGGCCACCGTCCGGGGCGACACCAGCACGATCGTCGAGGAGAAGCGGCCGGTCCCGCTCTACCAGCACGTCATGGTCGGCAAGCGCCTGCTCGACCTGTTCGCCTCCTCCGACGTCGACGCGGCCGCCGGGTTCGTCAAGGAGGGCGCGCCGGTCAACAACGAGCTCCAGAAGATCGCCCGCGACGACTGGGCCAGCAGCCACATGAAGGACCGCCGCTCGCCGAAGGGGCGCAACGGGCCGCGCAACGGCGGGCCCAAGCAGGTCGGCAACGGCCGCCGGGTCTGGATCCCCAGCCGCTTCGACGTGATCGACCGGCTCGACCGCGAGGGCCTGCTGCCCGCGATCGTCTTCATCTTCAGCCGCGTCGGCTGCGACGCGGCGGTCACCCAGTGCCTCAACGCAGGCGCCCGGCTCACCACACCCGAGGAGCGCGACACGATCTTCCAGTTCGTCGAGGAGAGCTGCCGGCACCTGCCCGAGGAGGACCTCCAGGTCCTCGGCTACCACGACTTCCTGGACGGCCTCACCCGCGGTGTCGCGGCCCACCACGCCGGCATGCTTCCCGCCTTCAAGCAGTGCGTGGAGGAGCTCTACATCCGGGGCCTGTGCAAGGTCGTCTTCGCCACCGAGACCCTCGCCCTGGGCATCAACATGCCCGCCCGCACCGTCGTCATCGAGAAGCTCAGCAAGTGGAACGGTGAGACCCATGCGGACATCACACCGGGGGAGTACACCCAGCTGACCGGCCGCGCCGGCCGCCGCGGGCTCGACACCGAGGGCCACGGCGTCGTGCTGTGGCAGCCCGGCATGAACCCGCGCGAGGTCGCCGGCCTCGCGTCCACGCGCA
>JAOPYB010000365.1 GCA_025964835.1 Nocardioides sp.
TGGCGAATGGGCTGGCCTGTAGGCCGGGTTCTGTCCCCGGCGAGCCGGGGGGCGACCATCCATCTACGGCTGCCGTTACCGACAGTCTCCAGCGGTCTACCCGCGCACTCGGGCGAGCAGCCCTCGAACGTGCGCGCGTCCCGTGCAGGCACGGGACTTCTTGACCTTGCTCCAGGTGGGGTTTGCCGAGCCGATCCGGTTGCCCGGGTCGCTGGTGGGCTCTTACTCCACCGTTTCACCCTTACCGCTGCCTGCCGAAGCCGGCAGTGGCGGTCTGTTCTCTGTGGCACTGTCCCGCGGGTTGCCCCGGGTGGGGGTTACCCACCACCTTGCCCTGTGGAGCCCGGACCTTCCTCGGCACCGCCCGTGAGGACGGCGACGCGGTCGCCCGGCCAGCCCATTCGCACCGCAACTGTAGCGGTTGGGCGCTTCATGCCAGCCGGGTGACGTCCACCTCGACGGTCATCTCCGACGTCGCGGTGCCGGAGTAGATGCCGCTCAGCGGCTTCACGTCCCCGTAGTCGCGCCCGGTGGCGACCACGACGTAGCGGTCGCCCGGCTCGGCGTCGTTGGTCGGGTCGAACGGGTGCCAGCCATCGTCCCACCACTCGACCCACGCGTGGGACTCCCCGCGGACGGTCGCGCCGACCACGGGCTCGCGGTCGGGGTGGAAGTAGCCCGAGACGTAGCGCGCCGGGATGCCCAGCGAGCGCAGCCCGCCGATGGCGAGGTGCGCCATGTCCTGGCACACGCCGGCCCGCTGCCGCCAGGCGTCCGCGGCCAGGGTCGCGACGTCGGTGGAGCCGGAGACGTACTCGACGTCCCGGTGGACGAGCGCGCAGACCTCCCTGGCCGCCTCGCCGGGGAGACCGGCGTCGTGCCCGAGCTGCTGCACGCGGGCGGCGAGGTCGTCCGGCAGCGCCACCACGGGGGGCAGCACGAGGTACTCGGTCCACCGGTCCGAGACACCGGGCTTCTCCAGGTCGGCCCAGGTGATCCTCGGCCCGGGGGTCGGCAGCCGGTAGGTGTGGACGGTCGAGCTGGCGGTCACCGTCATCGTGTCGTGCGGGTCGAGGACCTCGAACGCCGTCACGACGGTGCCGAAGTAGTCGCGGTACTCGTAGGTCCACGGGGACGGGGCGACCTCGAGGCGGCTGTGCACGACGATCTGCTCCGGGGTCGTCTGCGGGGTCAGCCGCGCCTGGTTGAACGACTTGACGGCCTTGCCGTCGTACGCGAAGCCCGTCGTGTGCACGACCCGCAGCTGCATGCTCACAGTTGCACTCCTTGCCAGTTCATCGTCTCGGCGCCGGCGAAGAACCTGCGCGTGACCGCCTCGGTGGCGAGCGCGCAGGTGCGCTGGAGCTTCTCCATCTCCGCGGGCAGGTCGGCGACGACGTCGCTCAGCGAGCGGTACTCCAGCTCCGAGCGGGTGCGGCCCAGGAGCCGCTGCGCGTCGTTCTGGAAGCCGGCCCGGTGGCTGGACGCCTCGAGGTTCTCGATGCACTGCTCGGCCCGGTTGAGCGCGAACACCACCGATCGGGGGAAGAGCCGGTCGAGCAGCAGGAACTCCGCGGCGCCCCGCTCGGTCTCGAGCCCCTTGTAGGTGCGCAGGAACGCCTCGTAGGCGCCGCACGCCCGCAGGGTGCTGGTCCACGGGGCCCCGACACCGGCCGACAGCGCCGCGCTGGCCACCAGCCGCGACGTCATGTCGGCGCGCTCGATGCACCGCCCCAGCATCAGGAAGTGCCAGCCCTCGTCGCGCGTCATGGTCGCGTCGGCGGTGCCGTTGATCAGCGCCGCCCGGTCGCGCACCCAGCGGAACGTGTTGTGCCCGCGCAGGGACCGGAACTGGCCGGACGGGATGGCGCGGTACGTCGTGTTCAGCGCCTCCCACATCGGCACCGAGAGCGTCTCGCGGGCCGCCGCGCACTCTCGCGGGCTGCTCCGAGGGCCGCCGCGACGGACGTCGGCGAGCTCACGTCGTAGGCCAGGTGCTCCATCACCAGCGCCACGTCGTACGTCGCGTCCTCGGGCGGCTCGACGCCCATGATCGACAGCAGCTTGCGGCAGGTGCTCTCCTCCTCGACGCTGCCGTCCTCGAGGATCAGCTGGGTCTGGACCTCGAGGATCCGCGCGGTGTCCTCGGCGCGCTCGACGTAGCGGCCGATCCAGAACATCGACTCGGCGATCCGGCTCAGCACGACGCCACCCCCTGCTGCTGCTGGTCCTGCTGGCTGGTCAGGTCGCTCATCGCCGGCCCGGTGCTCTGCGGGGCCAGCCCGACGGAGGCGTGGGCGGCCTCCTCGCGGCGCTGGATCGGCCCGGTGCCGGCGAGGACCCAGGTGTCCTTGGAGCCCCCGCCGCGTGAGGAGTTCACGATCAGCTCGCCCTCGGCCAGCGCCACCCGGGTCAGCCCACCGGGCAGCACCCAGACCCGCTGGCCGTCGTTGACCGCGAACGGGCGCAGGTCGACGTGCCGCGCGCCCAGCTTGCCGTCGACGAACGTCGGCACCGTGGAGAGCTGCACGACGGGCTGCGCGATCCAGGACCGCGGATCGGCCAGCACCCGGACCCGAAGCTCGTCGAGCTCGGCCCCGGTGGCGGCCGGCCCGATCACGATGCCCTTGCCGCCGGAGCCGTCGACCGGCTTCACGACCAGCTCGTCGAGGCGGTCGAGGACCTCCTCGCGGGCGTCCTGGTCGCCGAGCCGCCAGGTGTCGACGTTGCGCAGCGAGGGCTCCTCGCTGAGGTAGTAGCGGATCAGGTCCGTCAGGTAGGTGTAGACGACTTGTCGTCGGCGACGCCGTTGCCGACCGCGTTGGCCAGCGTCACGTTGCCCGCGCGGGCGGCGTCGATCAGGCCGGGGCAGCCGAGCATCGAGTCGCCGCGGAAGTGCACCGGGTCGAGGAACTCGTCGTCGACGCGGCGGTAGATCACGTGCACCTGCTCGAGGCCGCTCGTGGTGCGCATCATGATCCGGCCCCGGCGACACTCCAGGTCGCGGCCCTCGACCAGCTCGACGCCCATCGTCCGGGCCAGCAGCGCGTGCTCGAAGTAGGCGCCGTTGTAGACACCCGGGGTGAGCACCACGACGGTGGGGTCGGTGACGCCGGCGGGCGCCGCGGCCCGCAGTGCGTGCAGCAGCCGCTGCGGGTAGCCGGCCACGGGCCGGATCCGGTGCTCGGCGAACGTCTCTGGGAGCGCGGAGGAGATCGCCCGACGGTTGGTCATCACGTAGGACACCCCGGAGGGGACCCGGACGTTGTCCTCGAGCACCCGGAACTCGCCGTCGTTGTCGCGGATCAGGTCGATGCCGGACACGTGCACGCGGACGCCGTTCGGGGGCCGCACCCCGGCGGCCTGGCGGTGGTAGTGCGACGAGGTGGCCACGACCTCGCGCGGGATCACGCCGTCGAGGAAGCAGTTGCCGGCGTCGTACACGTCGGCGAGGAACGCCTCCAGCGCCCGCACCCGCTGCTGGACGCCGCGCTCGATCGTCGACCACGTCTCCATCTCGATCACGCGCGGCAGGATGTCGAGGGGGAAGGCCCGCTCCTCGCCGCCGATGTCGAACGTGACGCCCTGGTCGAGGTAGCCCGCCTGCAGCGCCTCCACGCGCCCGGCCAGCTCCGGCACGCTCAGCTCGTGGAGCGAGGAGCGCATCCGCTGGTACGGCGGGCGCAGCTCGTCGCCGTCGAACATCTCGTCGTACGCCGACCCGGCGGAGCCGGTGTACCCCTCGAACATCGCGTTCATGGGGGTGACCCTACAAATGCCGCGTCTCGGGCGTGTTTCCCCCGCGGGACGGACGGACCCGTGGTCAGGGGTTGGTCAGCACCTCGGCGCCGGTCGGGGTGACCAGCAGTGTGTGCTCGAACTGGGCGCTGCGGCGTCCGTCCCGGGTGACGACGGTCCAGTCGTCGTCCCACATGACCCAGTCGGGGGTGCCGAGGTTGAGCATCGGCTCGATCGTGAACGTCATCCCCACCTCGATGAGCGTGTCGTAGGCCGCCTCGTCGTAGTGGGG
>JAOPYB010000323.1 GCA_025964835.1 Nocardioides sp.
CTAGCTCCGACACTAGGAGCGCTGGAGTAGAAGGCTTGCGGGAGAGAGTCCGCTCTGAGATAGCTGCACGAATGTCGGATTCCCTCACCCGACTCATTCTCAACTAGGCCATGAGTAAGCCCAACCCCGGGCTCGCAGGCCTGTTCACAGCCCCTGCACAGCGTTGCCGGTATCAGCGGCGGGAATCGGGTCGGGGACAACTGAGTCAACGCGAGAGGGCCGTTGCAGCGCTTGCAGCGCGGTCTCCGGGCCGGACCGACCCCCGGACCTCCGTACGGCCTCCGGTAGGCGTCTAGCGGGGTAGGTCGAGGTACGCCGGAGTCAGTCGGGGCATTGTTGTCGTTTAGCCAGGTCAGACAGGGTTTCGGGACGTTCCGGCAGGTCGCGAGCGGGGTAGGTCGTCCGAGCTTCGCGGACGCGGAATCGTTCTGTAAATCCGTCGGTGTATACCTACGAAGGTTCGAATCCTTCACCTGCCACGAGCGCCTCTGGTCTCCACCGACCGGGGGCGTTCTGTCATTTGCGAGGCCCCGGTGCGGCCGCCGGCCGGCGCGCGTTGCCTCCTAGTCTGGGCCCATGGCGGATGGCGGAGCGGTCACGGGTCGGGTTCGGGGCCAGGTCGGCAGGGGCGTGCTGGTCACGGGGGCGTCCCGCGGTGTCGGTGCCGCGACCGCCCGCTGCTTCGCCGAGCGTGGGGACCGCGTGGTCGTCCACTACCGGTCCGCCCCGGACCTCGCCGCCGAGGTGATCGCGAGCCTGCCCGGTGAAGGGCACGTCGCCCTGCAGGCGGACCTCGCCGACCCGGCGGCCGTCCGCGCCCTGGCCGACGAGGCGGCGGCACACCTGGGGCGCGTCGACGTCCTGGTCAACAACGCCGCCATGTTCCTCGACCCCGGTGACGGCGGGAGTCGCCGCGGCGAGCATCGGGTGACCGACGTGGACTACGACGCGTGGGTCTCGGCGTGGCAACGGACCCTGGCGACCAACCTGCTGGGCCCCGCCAACCTCACCTTCTGCGTGGCCCGGCAGATGATGGCGACGCCGCCGGCTGACGGCCTACCCACCGGACGTGTGGTCAACGTCGGCTCCCGGGGCGCCTTCCGGGGCGAGCCCGACGTGCCGGCGTACGGCGCGAGTAAGGCGGGCCTGCACGCGTTCGGCCAGTCGATGGCCGTCGCCCTGGCCCCGCACGGCATCTCCGTGGTGAGCATCGCGCCCGGCTTCATCGCGACGGACATGGCCGCCCAGCTCCTGGACTCGCCCGTAGGGGACGCGATCCGCGCGCAGAGCCCGTTCGGCCGGGTCGCCACCCCCGAGGAGGTGGCCGGCGCGATCCTGACGCTCGCCGAGCCGGGTGCCGAGTGGGCGTCCGGTGCCGTCATCGACTTCAACGGGGCCAGCCACCTGCGCTGACAGCTGGCAACCTCGGGCTCGTGGGTCAGGTGGTGTAGAAGCCGGAGGCCTTCCGGGACAGGAGCTCGCGGCGCTCCTCGGGGCTGAGGGCCTCGACCTGGGCCACGACGTCGGAGGGGAAGCCGCTGACCTCGGGGGCCCCGGCGAGCGGCACGACCGTGTGGACCACCCGGTCGTCGTAGAGGTGCAGCACGTTGACCGCCTGGTGACCGTCGACGCCGGAGACGAACCGCTGCACGGGGGCGGGGTCGGAGGTGTAGCAGCTGGCCGAGGCGACCGAGACCGGGATAACGGCGAAGGTCGAGTGCGACGAGAAGTGGAAGTGCCCGCCGAGGATGCCCCGCACATCGGTCCCCTCGAGGACGGCGGCCAGCAGGTGCTGGTCGGCCAGCTCGATCATCTCGGCCGCGCGCAGCATCGGGACGGGGATCGGCGGATGGTGCAGCGCCAGCAGGGTGCCGTGCGGCGCCGGGGTCGCGAGCACGTCGCTCAGCCACGCGAGCTGGTCGGCCGTCACCTCGCCATGGTGGTAGCCGGGCACGCTCGTGTCCACGGAGACGATCCGGAGGCCGTCCACGTGGTGCACCCGGTCCTGGCTGCCGTCGCCGTCCTCGTCGAACAGACCGGCGGCGTACTCGGCGCGCTCGTCGTGGTTGCCCATCACCCAGACGACCTGGGCGCCCATCGCGGCCGCGGCGGGCTCGACGAGCGCCCGCAGCCGAGCGTACGCCGCGGGCTCGGCCTTGTCGGCCAGGTCGCCGGTGAAGACCAGCGCCTGCGGCGGGGGGTCGACGTGCGCGAGCCGGTCCAGGGCCCGGACGACTCCGGCCTCGGTGTCGATGACGCCGTACTGGCGCACGCCGTCGGCGAGGAGGTGGGGGTCGCTGAGGTGGGCCACCACATGACGGGGGGCGGCGTACTGGCCGAGCTGCACGGCGTCAGCCTACGGTCGTCCGCCCACCCCCTCCATCCGCGGCGATGTCTCCCCCGGGAGTTTCATCGGCCGGCCGACAGAACAGGCGGCGGGACCATGAATCTTCGTCATCCAGCCGGGAGTTTCATCGGCCGGCCGACAAAACTCCCGCGTCGACCCGCCTGAATCAGTGCCGACGGCGCTCGAGCAGGAAGACCGGGATCACCCGGTCGGTGCGCTCCTCGTATTTCGCGTAGTTGGGCCAGGTGCGCAGCATGACCTGCCACATCCGGGTGCGCTCCTCGCCGTCGAGCTCGCGGGCGGTGACCGTGTGGCGCTCGCGGCCGGTCTTGATCTCCGCCTCGCCCGCCGCCCGCAGGTTGCCGACCCACAGGGGCGTCTTCGGCCCCCCGAAGTACGAGCCCGCGACCAGCCAGCGACCTTCGTGCGGCACGCACAGCAGGGGCGTCGTCCGGGGGGCACCGCTCCTGCGCCCGAGGACCGTGAGATTGAGGTTGGGCAGCCCGGCGACGTCGAGGATCGTCACCCGGCCGCGGGTGAGGCGGTTCAGCAGGTTGTCCGTCCACACCACCTGGGGCAGCAGCCGCGGCATCCAGGAGAGGGCGCCGATGCGCACGGCGAGCGGAGTGAGCAGACCCATGGCGGGAGGGTAGTGGCAGCCAGGCGTGAACGCGCCGGACTCGGGTACGGCGATGTGACGCCGGTCACCGCTCGCCATTGCCAGAACCCGGTTCGGCTCCTAGTGTTTCCGACAGACAGAAGAAATCTTCCACGATGTGGAATTGCGGTCAGGAGGCTCGGAGATGGCGGGACGCGTGCAGGTCGGTGGGCTCGACGTGGCGGAGGTGCTGCACCGCTTCGTGACCGACGAGGCGCTGCCGGGCTCCGGTGTCGATGCCGAGGCCTTCTGGGCGGGGTTCGCTGCGATCGTCCACGAGCTGGCCCCGCGCAACCGCGAGCTGCTCGCCCGGCGTGACCAGCTCCAGTCGCAGCTCGACGAGTGGCACCGCAACCAGCCGGGCAGCCCCGACGCAGATGCCTACGCCGCGTTCCTGCGGGAGATCGGCTACCTGCTCGACGAGCCCGGCGACGTGGCCGTGACCACCGCCGACGTCGACGACGAGGTGGCGAGCATCGCCGGCCCCCAGCTGGTGGTGCCGTTGCTCAACGCACGGTTCGCGACCAACGCGGTCAACGCCCGCTGGGGCTCGCTGTACGACGCGCTGTACGGCTCCGACGTCGTCCCGCAGGAGGGCGATCTCGCTCCCGGGGACGACTACAACAAGGTCCGTGGCGACGAGGTCATCCGCCGCGGGCGCGCCTTCCTCGACGAGCACTTCCCGCTGGTCTCCGGGTCCCACGCCGACGCCACGTCGTACGCCGTCGACGGGGACGGCGTCGCGGTGACGTTGGACGGTGGCGTCGCCCGACTGGCCGACCCCGCCCAGCTGGTGGGCTTCCGCGGCGCGACCGAGGCGCCCGAGGCCGTGCTGCTGGTCCACCTCGGCCTGCACGTCGAGATCCAGGTCGACCGCGAGGACCCGATCGGTGCCACCGACACCGCCGGCGTCAAGGACCTGCTCCTGGAGTCCGCGGTCTCCACGATCATGGACCTCGAGGACTCGGTCGCGGCCGTCGACGCCGACGACAAGGTGGTCGGCTACCGCAACTGGATGCACCTGATGGCCGGTACGTTGGCCGAGGAGGTCACCAAGCGCGGCAAGACCTTCACCCGGTCGATGAACCCGGACCGGACGTACTCCACCACCGCCGGTTCCGACGTCACCCTGCGCGGCCGCTCGCTGCTCTTCATCCGCCAGGTCGGTCACCTGATGACCACCGACGCGGTGCTCGACCGGGACGGCAACGAGGTCCCGGAGGGCATCGTCGACGCGGTCATGACCGCGCTCGGGAGCCTCGTGGACCTGCGTGGCGAGTCCGAGCTGGCCAACTCGCGCACCGGGTCGATGTACGTCGTGAAGCCGAAGATGCACGGACCCGACGAGGTCGCGTTCGCCGTCGAGCTCTTCGGCCGGGTCGAGGAGCTGCTCGGGCTCCCGCGCCTGACCATCAAGGTCGGGATCATGGACGAGGAGCGGCGTACGTCGCTCAACCTGAAGGCCTGCATCGCCGAGGCCCGGGAGCGGGTCGCCTTCATCAACACCGGCTTCCTGGACCGCACCGGCGACGAGATCCACACCTCGATGCAGGCCGGCCCCGTCGTCCGCAAGAACGACATGAAGGGCGAGACCTGGATCAAGGCCTACGAGGACCTCAACGTCGACATCGGTCTCGAGTGCGGCCTGCTCGGCCGGGCCCAGATCGGCAAGGGCATGTGGGCCGCGCCGGACAGCCTCGCCGACATGCTGGAGGCCAAGATCGGGCACCCGCAGGCGGGGGCCAGCTGTGCCTGGGTGCCGTCGCCGACCGCGGCCACCGTGCACGCGCTGCACTACCACCAGGTCGACGTCCGCGCCCGCCAGGAGGAGCTGCGAGACGGCGGGCGCCGCCGCGACCGCGGGGAGTTGCTCCGCATCCCGCTCGGCGACCCGGCGTCCTGGTCCGACGACGACCGGCAGGCCGAGATCGACAACAACCTCCAGAGCCTCCTGGGCTACGTCGTCCGCTGGGTCGACGCCGGCGTCGGGTGCTCCAAGGTGCCCGACATCACCGGCGAGGCGTTGATGGAGGACCGCGCGACCTGCCGCATCTCCTCCCAGCACGTCGCCAACTGGATGCACCACGGCGTCGTCAGTGCCGAGCAGGTCGACGAGACCCTCCGCCGGATGGCCGCGGTCGTCGACGAGCAGAACGCCGGCGACCCGACCTACCTGCCGATGGCGCCGGACTTCGACGGTGAGGCGTTCGGGGCGGCCCGGGCCCTGGTCTTCGAGGGGCTCACCCAGCCAAGTGGATACACCGAGCCGATCCTGCACCGCCGCCGCCAGAACGAGAAGCAGACAGCACCGAACCAGGAACGCCCGCAGACAGCCCAGCAGGACGAGAGCACCGGGAGCACCGCATGAGCATCGACCTCGAGACCGCCCGCACCCTCGTCGCGGCGGCCCGCGAGCACGCGACGGCCACCGACTGCAAGCCGATGACGGTCGTGGTGATCGACGCCGGCGGCCACGTGGTCGCCGTCGAACGCGAGGACGGGTGCTCCACCAAGCGCTTCGAGATCGCCTTCGGCAAGGCGCACGGTGCCGTCTCCCTCGGGCTCGGCTCGCGGGCCCTGATGGAGCGCGCCGAGCAGCAGCCCTACTTCATCGCCGCGGCCACCGCCGCCGTCGGCGGTTCCCTGGTCCCCGTTCCCGGCGGCGTGCTCGTCCGCGACGGTGACGGCGCCCTGCTCGGCGCCGTAGGCGTCTCCGGCGACACCTCCGACAAGGACGAGGCCGTCGCCGTCGCCGGCATCGAGGCGGTCGGCCTCACGGCCCAGCCCGGGGGCGCCTGACATGGGCCAGGCAGGTGCGGCGATCGAGGCCGTCACCCGACGGGCCCGGGAGCTCCTCCCGGCCGACGCCGTGGTCACCGACCGCGCGCGCCTGCGCACCTACGAGTGCGACGGCCTGGCGCACTACCGCGTGACCCCTGCCCTCGTGGTGCTCCCGCGAGACGCCGCCCAGCTCGCCGGCGTCGTGCGCGCCTGCGCCGAGCAGGGAGTCCCGTACGTCGCCCGCGGCGCGGGCACCGGGCTGTCCGGCGGTGCGCTGCCCCACGCCGAGGGCGTCCTCGTCGTGACCTCCCAGATGCGCGCGATCACCGACGTACGTCGCGACGACCAGCGCGCCGTCGTCGAGCCGGGCGTCATCAACCTCGACGTCACCCGGGCGGCCACCCCGCACGGCTACTACTACGCGCCGGACCCGTCCAGCCAGCAGATCTGCTCGATCGGCGGCAACGTGGCCGAGAACTCCGGCGGCGCCCACTGCCTCAAGTACGGCTTCACCACCAACCACGTCGTCGGCGCCGACTTCGTGACCTCGGCCGGCGAGACCGTCGCCCTCGGCGGCACCGCTCCCGACGCCCCCGGCTACGACCTGCTCGGCACCGTCGTCGGTTCCGAGGGCACCCTCGGCATCGTCACGTCGGTGACCGTCCGGCTGGTCCGGCTGCCGGAGGAGGTCCGCACGATCCTGGTGGGCTTCGAGTCGACCGACCAGGCCGGGGCCGCGACCTCGGCGATCATCGCCGCCGGCATCGTGCCCGCGGCCATCGAGATGATGGACGCCCTCGCGATCGAGGCGGCCGAGGCCGCCGTGCAGTGCAACTACCCCCACGGGGCCGGTGCGGTGCTGGTCATCGAGCTCGACGGTGCGTCGGTCGAGGTCGAGCAGGAGTACGCCGAGGTCGAGCGGCTGTGCACCGAGAACGGCGCGTTCGAGCAGCGCCTCGCCACCGATCCCGCGGAGCGGGCGCTGATCTGGAAGGGCCGCAAGTCGGCCTTCGCAGCGGTCGGGCGGATCAGTCCCGACTACATCGTCCAGGACGGCGTCATCCCGCGGACCGCGCTCCCGCAGGTGCTCCGGGCGATCGCCGACCTCTCCGGCACGTCCGGCGTCCGGGTCGCCAATGTCTTCCACGCCGGCGACGGCAACCTGCACCCGCTGGTGCTCTTCGACGACGCGGTCGAGGGCGCGGGCGACGCGGCCGAGAAGGTCAGCGGCGCCATCCTCGACCTCTGCATCGAGCACGGCGGGTCGATCACCGGCGAGCACGGCGTCGGCATGGACAAGGCCAAGTACATGCCGCGGATGTACACCGACGAGGACCTCGACACCATGCAGCTCGTCCGATGTGCGTTCGACCCGCAGTCCATCTCCAACCCCGGCAAGGTGTTCCCGACGCCGCGCCTGTGCGGGGAGGTGCCCGGACGCAGGAAGGGCGCCCACCCCGCCCAGCAAGCCGGCCTCGCCGAGGTCTTCTGAGATGGCCACCGGGACTCTCGACACCACGGCGCGCGAGGCGCTCGCCTCCGCGTGCCAGGACGTGCAGGACGCGGGGGAGACCGACGGCGTCGACGGCGTGCGGCCCGGCCTCGTCGCCCGGCCCGCCGACACCGCCCAGGTCGCCGAGGTGCTGAAGGCCGCTGCTGCCCACGGCCTGACCGTGGTCCCGCGTGGGCGCGGCACCAAGCTCTCGTGGGGTCTGCCCCCGGCCTCCGCCGACGTCCTGCTCGACGTGAGCGCCCTCGACGAGGTGCTCGACCACGCCGCCGGGGACCTGATCGTCGTCACGCAGGCCGGCGCCCGGCTCGCGGACCTGCAAGAGGTCGTGGCCCGGGGCGGCCAGCGGCTCGCGATCGACGAGACCGTCCCGGGCGCCAGCGTCGGAGGCACGCTGGCCACCAACACCAGCGGTCCGCGCCGCGTCGCCACCGGAACCGCACGCGACCTGCTCATCGGCATCACCGTCGTCCGCGCCGACGGCGTCATCGCCAAGGCCGGCGGACGGGTCGTCAAGAACGTCGCGGGCTACGACCTCGGCAAGCTCCTGGTCGGCTCGGCCGGCACCCTCGCCGTCATCACCGACGCGACGTTCCGGCTGCACCCGCTCGCCGCCGCGCACCGGTGGGTGAGCATGCCCGTCCCCGGCGTCGCCGAGGCCCACGCGGCGGTGCAGGCGGTTGTCCACGGCCAGGCCGTGCCTTCCGCCGTCGAGGTGGACTGGGCCGAGGGGCGGGGCGCGGTCAGCGTGCTCCTCGAGGGTCGTGAGGAGGGCGTGGCGGGTCGCACGGCCACGGTCCGCGGCCTCCTCGGCGACGCGTCGACCGAGTCGGACGACGCCCCGGCCGGGGGCGCGGCGTACCCCTGGGACCTGGCTGCCACCGGCGACCGGCGCGCGACGGCCCTCAAGCTGACGTTCGCACTCTCCGGCCTCGCCGACGTGCTCGCGGCCGCCACCGACTCAGGAGCCGTCCTGCGCGGGTCCGCCGGCGTCGGGGTCGCGTACGCCGCGCTGGCCACCGGCACGCCCCTCGAGGACGTGCGGACCGCGGTCGACCGGCTCCGCCGCGTCTGCACCGGCCACGGCGGCAGCCTGGTCGTCGTGGACGCACCGTCCGCCGTGAAGGACGGCGTCGACGTGTGGGGTCCGGTCCCGGCCCTGGACCTGATGCGCCGGGTGAAGGACCAGTTCGACCCCGACCACCGGCTCTCGCCGGCCCGCTACGTGGGAGGAATCTGATGCCCGACACGACCGCGCACGACACCGACGGCACGCTCGGCGAGATGGGCAGCATCGTCGAGGAGCCCGTCGACTGGGGGCTTCCCACCGCCGGTGGCGCGTTCGACGAGCACCACCCGCCCGATGCCGCGCTTATCGGCGACTGCGTGCACTGCGGCTTCTGCCTGCCGACCTGTCCGACGTACGTCCTGTGGGGCGAGGAGATGGACTCGCCGCGGGGCCGGATCTACCTGATGAAGGAGGGTCTCGAAGGCGAGCCCATGGATGACGCGATGGTGTCGCACTGGGACGCCTGCCTCGGCTGCATGGCCTGCGTGACCGCGTGCCCGTCCGGCGTTCAGTACGACACCCTCATCGAGCAGACCCGAGCCCAGGTCGAGCGCAACTACGAGCG
>JAOPYB010000339.1 GCA_025964835.1 Nocardioides sp.
TTGTTGTAGCGCCAGAAGGACATCCGCAGCTTGTCCAGGTCCGTGTCGAGGAGGGTGACGTCGGCGCCCATGCCGAGGGCGATGTTCGCGGCGTTCTGGCCCGAGACACCGGCGCCGATGATGACGACCTTGGCGTTCGCGACACCACCGACGCCGCCCATCAGCACGCCGCGGCCACCCTCGGCCTTGAGCAGCGAGTAGGCACCGACCTGGGGAGCCAGGCAGCCTGCGACCTCGGACATCGGGTAGAGCAGCGGCAGTCCGCCCGAGGGCAGCTGCACCGTCTCGTAGGCGATGCCGGTGACCTTGCGCGCGAGCAGCTCCTCGGTGAGCGGCTTGTCGGCCGCGAGGTGCAGGTAGGTGAAGAGGGTCAGGCCCTCGCGCATCCGGTGGTACTCCTCGGGGACCGGCTCCTTGACCTTGAGCACCATGTCGACCGAGCCGTCGCTGCCCCACGCGGCGTCCGCGTCGGGGACGATCCGGGCGCCGGCCGCGACGTACTCGTCGTCGAGGATCGACGATCCGAGCCCGGCGCCGGTCTCGATGAAGACCTCGTGACCGTGGGAGACCAGCTCGTGCACCCCGATGGGCGTGATGGCCACGCGGTACTCGTGGTTCTTGACTTCCTTGGGAACGCCGACCTTCACCTGAGCTCCTCGATCTGGGGTCGCCTCGTCGTTGAGACGACGGCCGAGACACTACTCCCCGGGCGCACCCCGGCCCGCCAGCCCCCGCGCCTGCGCGAGCAGCAGGGCGAGCACGAGGGGCGCGTCGGCGACGTCCCCGGCGAGCGCGGCGGCGACCAGGTCGTCGTACGGCGCCCAGAACGTCTCCATGTCCGCCTCCTCGTGCACGAGCTCGAAGTCGCCCCGGTCCGCGGGCCGCAGGTCGCGGGCGAGGTAGAAGTGCTGGACCTCGGCGGTGATCCCGGGCGAGGAGTACGTCGAGGCGAGGAGGGTCCACTGCCCCGCCTCCAGGCTCGCCTCCTCGCGCAGCTCGCGCCTCGCGACGTCGAGGGGGTGCTCGCCCTCCCCGTCGATCAGGCCGGCGGGCAGCTCGACGAGCCGGTGCTCCACCGGGTGGCGGTACTGCCGCAGGCAGAACACCCGCTCCTGCTCGTCGACCGCCAGCACGATGGCCGCGCCCGGGTGCTCGAGCACCAGCCGGGCGAACGGCTCCTCGTCGGGGTGGCCGGGGCGCCGGATCCGGTCGGACCGCAGGGCCATCACCCAGTCGTCGCGGTGCAGGTCGGTGCTGTCCTCGACGGGCCAGGACGCGGGCTCGTCGGTCGGCAGCCGACCCGGTGTCGGGGACGGGTTCGTCATGGCGCTGACGCTACCGTGGCCCGCATGACCCAGAGCCCCAGGAGCCTGACCAGGGACGAGGCCGAGGCACGCTCCGCGCTGCTCGACGTCGTCCGCTACGACATCGCCGTGGACCTGCGAGGGCTCTTCGAGGGCGAGGTGCTCGAGTCCACCTCGACGATCACCTTCCGGTGCGGCGAGCCGGGGGCGAGCACGTTCGTCGACTGCCTCGCGGAGGTGCGTCAGGCGACGCTCAACGGCCACGAGCTCGACCTGTCGACGGTCGCCGAGGGCCGGATCCCGCTGCCCGACCTGGCCGCCGACAACCTGCTGGTCGTCCGCGCCGCCCAGGCCGACACCGGCAGCGGCGCGGGCATCCTGCGCACGGTCGACCCCTCCGACAAGCTCGTCTACGTCTGGACCTCGTTCGAGGCCGACGACGCCCGCCGGGCCTGGGCCTGCTTCGACCAGCCCGACCTGAAGGCGCCGCACGCGTTCACCGTGCTCGCCCCCGTGACGTGGACGGTCACCAGCAACGGCGCCCCCGACTCGGTCGTCGACGCCGCGGACGGCGGACGGCTCTGGACGTTCCCGGACACGCCGCGGCTCTCGACGTACGTCGTCGTCGTCAACGCCGGGCCGTTCCACGAGCTCCGTGAGGAGCGGGGCGGCCACAGCCTCGGGCTCTACTGCCGGCAGTCGCTCAAGCACTACCTCGAGCGCGACGCCGCCGACCTGTTCGAGTCCACCGAGGCCGGGCTCGCGTTCTTCGGCGAACGCTTCGGCCAGCCGTTCCCACAGGTGCGCTACGACCAGGTGTTCGTCCCGAACATGGGCGGCGCCATGGAGAACTGGGGCTGCGTCACCTGGACCGACGCGGTCCTCTTCCGCAGCCCGCCCACCCACGGCCAGCGCGCGATGGTCAACTCCGTGCTGCTGCACGAGATGGCGCACATGTGGTTCGGCGACCTGGTCACCATGCAGTGGTGGGACGACCTCTGGCTCAACGAGGCGTTCGCGTCGTGGGCCGCCACCTGGGCGGGCGTCAACGCCACGTCGTACACCGACGGCTGGGCGACGTTCCTGGCCGGGCAGAAGCTCACCGGCTACCAGGTGGACATGGGTCCCGCCTCGCACCCGATCCGGGGGGACGTGCCCGACGTCGCGCAGGCGATGGCCAACTTCGACGCGATCACCTACGTCAAGGGCGAGAGCGTCCTCAAGCAGCTGGTGGCCTACGTCGGCGAGGACGTGTTCGTCGAGGGCCTGCGCGCCTACTTCCGCGACCACGCCTGGGGCAACACCCGGCTGGCCGACCTGATGTCGGCCGTCGGCACCGCGGCGGGCCGCGACCTGTCGGAGTGGACCGCCGCGTGGTTCGACCGCGCCGGCACCGACACCCTGACCCTGTCCGGCGGCGAGATCCTGGCCATCGGCCCCGACGGCGAGGAGCCCCGGCCGCACCACCTCGAGATCGGCGTCTACGACCGGGCCGGCGACGCGCTCGAGCGGGTCGGCACGGCGTACGCCGAGACCACCGGCACCCGCACCCGGGTCGAGGGGCTGCCGGAGAGCGCCGACCTCTTCCTCGTCAACGACTCAGACCTGACCTTCGCCGCCGTCCGCACCGACGAGCGGTCGCTGCGCACGATGCTGGCCGCAGCCGGCGGGCTGCCCGAGCCGGTGTCGCGCGCCCTGGCCGTCACGACGGCGTGGGACATGCTGGTCAAGGGCGAGCTGGCGACCGACGAGCTGTTGACCTGCGTGCTCGGCGTCCTCGACACCGAGCGCAGCGCCGGGGTCGTCGAGCCGTTCCTGGCGATGGCGCTGCGGGCTGCCGAGCAGTGGACCCGGCCGGCGGCGGTCCCCGCGCAGCTCGCCCGGCTCGCGGACCGGGCCGCGGCGCTGGCCGGCGACCCGGAGCACCGCGCGCCCGCACTGCGGACACTGGCCGCGTCGGCGTCCTCGCCCGAGCACCTCGCGCTCCTCGCGGAGTCGGCCGCCGACGACGTGGACCTCGCGTGGCGGGTGCTGGTGCGCCGCTCCGCGCTCGGGGAGTACGACGCCCCGGCGGTCGAGGCGCTCCTCGAGCGAGACCCGGACCCGGAGGCCTCGGTGCGCGCGCTGGGGGTGCTGGCGGCCCGCCCCGACGACGCGGCCAAGGCCGAGGTGTGGGCCGAGCTGTTCGAGAAGCGGACCATCCCGGCCGGCACGCCGACGATGCAGCTGGCCGCCTGCTTCTGGCGGCCCGTGCAGCACGACCTGATGCTGCCGTGGGCGCACCGCTACCTCGACGCGGTCGTCGAGCTCGCGGGCGGCGGGATGCTGGCCGTCGGGTCCCTGATGCGCTCGGCGATCCCGACGACGGGTGACGAGGCGTGGGTCGAGCGGGCGCTCGCGATCGCCAACGAGCCCGGTCAGAACCCCACCGTGCGGGGCACCCTGCTCACCGGCGCCGACACGATGACCCGGGTGCTGCGCGCCCGGTCCTGACGCTGACCTGTCAGAAACTTTCGGGCGGGTCAGCGTCGTCGGCGCGGCGCAGCAGGCTCTCGTCGATCGGGAACCGCAGCTCGCGCTGGCGCTCGATGGCCGCACCCACCAGCCCCGCGAAGAGGGGGTGCGGACGGGTCGGCCGCGAGCGCAGCTCGGGGTGCGCCTGGGTCGAGACGTAGTAGGGGTGCACCTCGCGGGGCAGCTCGACGAACTCGACCAGGTTGTTGTCCGGTGACGTGCCGGAGAACACCAGGCCGGCCGCCTCGAGCTGTTCGCGGTAGTGGTTGTTGACCTCGTAGCGGTGCCGGTGGCGCTCCTCGATGCGGGCATTGCCGTACGCCGCCCGCACGACCGTGCCCTCCTTGAGCTCGGCGGGGTAGAGGCCCAGGCGCATGGTGCCGCCCAGGTCCCCGGCGCCCTCGACGAAGCTCTTCTGCTCCTCCAT
>JAOPYB010000411.1 GCA_025964835.1 Nocardioides sp.
TGGCCGGCGTCAGGCCGTCCACTCCCTCGGCCTGGATGACGGCGGTGTCCGTGAGCGGGTCGGTGCCGAGCACCTTCGCCTTCGCGGAGGAGCCGTCGTTGAACGAGACCGAGATCGACCCGGAGTCGCCGGCGATCTCGACCACGTGGTTGTTCGTGAGGATCTGCCCGTCCGAGCTGAGGATGATCCCGGAGCCGGAGCCCGACTCCTGGGGGCCGCTCACCTCGATCTTGACGACCGAGGGCAGCACGTCCTGGGCGACCTGCTCCACGGACCCGTCGGCGGCCGGCTGGGCCGGCGTGTCGACGACCGGGGAGGTCGAGCGGGTGGCCGTCGGCGAGGCGCTGCTGGACCCGGACGAGCCCCACTGGTCCCACGCCGCGGCGCCGCCCACCCCCGCCGCCCCGCCCACGAGCAGGGAGGCCACCACGACCGAGGTCGCGAAGACCGCCCGGCCACCGTGCCGCTTCGCCGGTGCCACGGCGGGCGGCGTCGGCGTACCGCCGAAGGGGAATGCCGGGGGCTGGGCGGGCGGCGGGATGATCGGCCTTTCGCCCGAGGGCGGGACGGAGGGGGTGTCGTCGTTCATGTCACCCAGCGTGCCGGGCCTGCCTGTGACGATGCTGAGACCGTGCTGGGCGTCTTCGAAGAACCATCGGGCGCCGGCCAGGGCTCGGACGTTGTCGGGCTTTGTGGGGTAGGCCACAATCCTGGGCATGACCGCACCCGCGCCCCGCTTCGTCGACGACCGCGTCGCCCACTGGGCGACCGAGACCCCCGACGCCGAGGCGATGACCTACCTCGGACGCACCTGGACCTGGCGCGAGTGGGAGGAGCGGGTCCGCCGGGCCGCGGGAGGGCTCCAGGAGCTGGGCATCGGTCGCGGCGACGTGGTCGCGTTCCTCGACAAGAACCACCCCGCCTGCGTGGAGATCAGCATGGCCGCGGGCTCCCTCGGGGCCGCCAACGCGATCATCAACTGGCGCCTGGCGGGCGACGAGGTCGACTACGCCGTCAACGACAGCGGCGCCCGGGTGCTGGTCGTCGGCACCGAGCTGATGCCGCTCGTCGACAAGATCCGTGACCGCCTGACCTCCGTCGAGAAGGTGATCGAGGTGACCCCGGACGGTGCCGACGGCGACGAGTACGAAGCCTGGCTGGCGGCCTCGACGCCGGTGTCACGACCCGACGACGTCGATCCCGACGACGTCTGCCTGGTGATGTACTCGTCGGGCACCACCGGCCGCCCGAAGGGCGTGATGCTGACCCACACCAACATGGTCCAGCACACGGTCAACTCCCACGAGGACTGGGAGTTCGAGCCCGGCGACAAGAGCATGGTGTCCATGCCGCTCTTCCACGTCGGCGGGTCGTCGTACGCCCTGGTGGGCATCCACGACGGCGTCCCCAGCATCATGACCCGGGAGCCGGACGGCGCGTCGCTGGCCGGCGCGATCCTGGGCGGCGCCAACCGGACGTTCCTCGTGCCCGCCGTGCTGGCCCAGGTGCTGCAGGCCGGGCCGGACGCCGTCAAGCTCTTCGGAGCCCTCAAGACCTACACGTACGGCGCGTCCCCGATGCCGCTGCCGCTGCTGCGCGCCGCCATGGAGGCCTGGCCGGACACCGACTTCATGCAGGTCTACGGGCTGACCGAGGTGGCCGGTGTCGCGACCCACCTGCTGCCGGGGGCCCACCACGACGCCGAGCACCCCGAGCGGCTGCTCTCGGCCGGCCAGGCCATCCCGGGGATGGAGATCCGGATCGTCGACCCGGGCACCCTGGAGGACCTGCCGAGCGGTGAGCACGGCGAGATCTGGCTGCGCACACCGCAGCTGATGAAGGGTTTCCTCGGCAAGCCGGAGGAGACCGCCGCGGTGATCACCGAGGACGGCTGGTTCCGCACCGGCGACATGGGCAAGCTCGACGACGGCGGCTTCCTCTACGTCCAGGACCGGCTCAAGGACATGATCATCAGCGGTGGCGAGAACATCTACTCACCGGAGATCGAGCGGGTCCTCGCCGAGCACCCGGCGGTCATGGAGGTGGCGATCATCGGCGTACCCGACGACACCTGGGGCGAGACGGTCAAGGCCGTCGTGGCGCTCAAGCCCGGCGCCTCCGCCACCGAGGACGAGCTGATCGCCTACTGCCGCGAGCACCTGGCGCACTTCAAGTGCCCGAGGTCCGTCGACGTCGTCGAGGCGCTCCCGCGCAACCCCACGGGCAAGATCCTCAAGCGTGAGCTGCGCAAGCCCTACTGGGAGGGCCGCGAGCGCTCCGTCGTCTGATCACGCCTCCGGGCGGTGGCCCTAGGCTGGGCCGGTGCAACGCCCGTGGCGCAACTTCGACTGGAGTCTCCGCTCGTGCGGAGCGCGCGGGCACGTCACCTACCGCCCCGACGAGGTGGCCCTCGCGGAGCGGCTGCGCGCCGACACCCCGGCCGGCGAGGCGTGGCGCTGCCTGCGCTGCGAGGACTTCGTGGCCGGGCCGCCCCAGGGCTCCGGCCCAGCCGAGGATGCCCCGCTCGTGCTGCGCGGCAACGCGCTCAAGGACGCCGTCGTGCTCCGGGTGCTGGCGGTCGAGCGGTTCGTCCGCGGTCTCCTCCTCGTGGCGCTCGCCTACGGCATCTACCGCTTCGACGGCTCACGGAACTCGCTCGAGAAGGTGTTCCGCGAGTACCTCCCCCTGCTCCAGCCGATCGGCGACCGGCTGGGCATCAACCTGGAGGACGCGGGCCCGGTCAAGCTGATCGAGGAGGCACTGAACGCAAGGCACTCCACGCTGCTTCTGGTCGCCGCGGGCGTCCTGGCGTACGGCGCCCTCGAGCTGCTCGAGGGGGTCGCGCTGTGGCTGATGCGCCGGTGGGGTGAGTACGTCGCCGTGGTCGGGACGTCGCTCCTCGAGGTCGAGCGCGCCGCCGACGACGGTCCCCGCCGCACCTGAGCGACCCGGTCCAGCGCGGTTCCTCAGGGTTTGCGCAAGTTCGGGGTCCGGGCCCGAAAGGGTGCGACGCTCCACGGACACGACCGAACTGGGGGGTCACGTCGTCATGTTCTCCTCGCGCGCACCGCGCGCCGTACGCTTCTCGCTGCTCACCGCCCTCGCCTGCGGTGCGCTGCTGACCACCGTGGTCCCGTTCGGCCAGTCCGTGCAGGCGACGACGCCGACGGCGTGCACGCTCACGACCCAGCCGCTCGGTGCCGCGACGGGCGACACCGAGTTCATCGAGGGCAACGGCCACCGCGGCTCGGAGTCCGAGGGTGCGCTCGCCTGGGGCGGCAACCTCGACGGTGCGATCACGGTCGGCACCCGGCTCACCTCCGCCATCAGCGCGCCCACCCTGGTGGTGCGGGGGACCCACGGGCAGTACTTCAACCTGCAGAAGGGCAGCGCCTACCTCAACCCGGCCTCGGGCGTGAACTTCAACGGCGGTGGCGGCTACCTCGCGAGCAACCCGATCGACTTCGCCGCGGCCTTCGCCCACCTGCGCGCCACCTCGACGACGTGGGCTGCAGCCGCCTCGACCGGCACCGCCGCACTGGGTGTCGCCGGCGGCAACACGGTGCTGGTGCTGACCGGCACCGACCCGACCCTCAACGTCTTCAACCTCACGCAGGCGCAGCTCGCCTCCGGCTCCGGCATCGGCTACTACGTGCCCTCCGGCTCGAACGTCCTCGTGTACGTCGCGGGCACCGCCGTCACCCTGACCGGCC
>JAOPYB010000428.1 GCA_025964835.1 Nocardioides sp.
TCGGACCGACGATGCAGGTGATGCCGGGCTCGAGCTGCAGCGTGGTCGAGGAGGCGAAGGACTTGAACCCCTTCAGGGTCAGGCTCTTCAGGTACAACGTGTGGCTCCTCACCATCGCCGGACCAGGACAGATCCGTCGGCTTCAACGGCACTGATCGAGGCTGCATCATCGCAGCAGCCGGCGGGGGAAGCTCAGCGCGGCTCACACTACCGGCCGCATGCGCGCGAGCGAGGACGGCGGGGCCGGGCGCGTCGTGCCGCACCCTGGTCGCGCCCTGGTCGCGCCCTGGTCGCGCCCTGGTCGCGCTAAGTCTCGTCGTCGCCGTGGGCGATGTGGCTGAGCTGGCCCCAGATCAGGACGCAGAACAGTGCCGAGCCGACGAAGGCGAACCAGAACGGCGCCGTCACGCCCCAGTGCTGCGCGATCAGCCCGCCGACCGCGGAGCCGATGACCAGCCCGCCGAAGACACCGACGGTGTTGACGCTGCCGACCCGGCCCTGGAGCTCGCTCGGCACCGCCCGCTGCCGGACGGTGATCGAGGTGGTCCCCCACACGAACGCGTGCGCGCCGAAGACGAAGAAGATCGCCAGCGCCACCCATGGCACCGTGGTGAGCGCGAGCGCGAGGTGGGTGAGGGTCTCGATGACCAGCCCGGTCCGCATGATGTTGCCGAGGCTGACGCGCCGGGTGATCCAGCCGTACGACGTCGTCCCCACCAGCCCGCCGACCGCGGAGGACGTGGTGAGCAGCCCGAAGCCGATCGCGCCCATGCCGAGGCGGTGGGTGGCGTAGAGGACGAGCACCGACCAGGCCGCGCCGTACGTGATGTTGAACGTGAAGATCGTCAGCACCAGGGTCCGGACCGCCGGGTGGTGCCGCACCCACCGGAAGCCCTCGGCGATGTCCTCGCGGACCCGGGTGCTCCCAGGCTCGCGCCCGTGGGTCGGCAGCACGATCCGCGAGATCAGCACGCCGCCCAGCGTGACCAGCACGGCCTGGGTGGCGAAGGGCCACGCCGACCCGGCGGCGAACAGGGCGGCGCCGATGGGCGGGCCGAGCAGCTGGTTGACGGTGATGAACCCGGTCTGGAGCCGCGCGTTCGCGATCCCGAGGTCCTCGCGCCTGACCAGCATCGGCAGCAGCGTCTGGGAGGTGCTGTCGGCGAACACCTCGGCCGTGCCGAGCAGGAACATCGCCCCGAGCACCACCGCGATCGAGACCGTGTCGGTCAGGATCGCCGTGGTGAGCACGAGCAGCACCCCGCCCCGGGCGAGGTCGACGGTGACGACGATCAGCTTGCGGTCCAGGCGGTCGGCGAGCGCGCCGGCGTGCAGCCCGAACAGCAGGGGCGGCAGCCACTGCAGGAGCGCGGCCAGTGCCACGAGGAAGGCATCGTGCGTCTGCGAGGCGACCAGCAGCGGGCCGGCCGCGATCGCGATGCCGTCCCCGACGTTGGAGATCCACGACGAGCCCAGCAACCACCGGAAGCCGGTCCCCAGCCGGGCCGGCACGACGGCTTCGACGAGGCGGCCCACAAGGGTCAGAGGCTAGCGGTCCCGCCGAGTGGGGGTCATGCCGCTTTGCTGCGCCCCCGGCGTCGTACGGCGATCGCCAGGCCCAGCGCGCCACCGACCAGACCCAGCGGCAGGATGCCGTCGGTGGCCCGGTCTGCGACCGAGCGGTGCGGGACCACCGCGGGCGACGGGACGGCACCGATGCCGTCGCCGGGCACGTCGACGGCGTACACGTCGAGGCCCCGGACCAGGTCGATGGCGTAGACGACGTTGCTCGTGGCGCCCGTCTGCCTGCCGTCGGCGCCGTAGACGGGGACCCACAGGTTGTCCCAGACCTCGGAGGCGCCCCACACGGCGTAGCCGTAGGACTTCAGGTCCTTCGGGTCCCGGGCGTCGATGAGCTGGGTGCCGCCGCCGTAGAAGCCGACCGCGACGATGCCACCGGGGCGGAAGTCGAACCAGTGCGAGGAGCAGAACGAGCCCTGTGGGAGGGGGAAGTTGCCGAGGTCGGACAGCTCGACCTTGTCGAGGGGCACGATCGCCGACCGGGTGCCGTCGAGCTTCTTCACCCACCAGGTCTGGAAGGAGCCGGCCTGGGTGCAGTCGGTCTGCTCGTAGTCCTCCTCGGTCGCGAGCAGGACGTTGCCGTGGGCGAAGGACGGCTTGCTGTTCGGCTGGAACGCCGTGGCGTTCGGCCGGAAGGAGTTGTGCAGGATGAAGTTGTTCCAGCCGGGGTACTTCGGGTCGGTGCCCTGGCCGGCCCTGCCGGTGGTCGTGATCAGCTCGGGGTGCCTCGGGTGGGTGGTGCGCCACATCGAGGCGCCGTTCCAGCCGGTGTGCGTGCCGATGCCGGCCGCGTCGAAGTTCCACTTGTGTCCGGCGGTGGGCGAGAGGAACGGCTGCACGCCCGCCTGGCCCGGCTTCGAGTCCACCTCGTGCGGCTTGGTGAGGTCGCGCAGGTCGAAGATCGAGAACGCGTTGCCCTCGCCGGCGGAGTAGACGTAGGTGCAGTTGGTCGTCCTGACGCAGGCGACCGTGTGGGTGCTGGTGGTGCCGACGGCGCGCGAGAGGATCGCCGGGTTGGCCGGGTCGGTGACGTCGACGACGACCAGCTCGCCGCCGCCGACGTTGGAGTGCTGGATGTCGCCGGGGGACGACTGCACGGAGTCGATGCCGATGAGCGCGAAGCGCCGGACGCCCTGGGGGGTGCGCCGCTCGCCGCAGTTCATAGCCTCGTTCTCGAACTGGGCGCCGGCCAGGACCCCGGTGACGACCGGGTGGGCCGCGTCGGTGACGTCCCAGACGCGCACCGAGTCGAGCCCGCTGGTGACCAGGAGCGGCGCGGTCTTCAGGAAGCAGCCGGAGATGCCGACCTGCGAGGGGTTGGTCGAGAGGTGGGTGACGTTGTCACTCGAGAGCAGCGCCCCACCGGTGTCACCCGCCAGGGCGGACTGGGCGCGGTGCGGCTCGAGGTGGTCACCGTGGGCCTGCGCGGGGGCGGCGACGGCGATAGTCGCACCGACCGTGAGGGAGGTGGCAAGGAGGGCAAGGACGGCTGGGGCTCGCATGGGAGGTCAACGACGGAGCGGACCGGCGGTCACGCCGGGCCGTCGGGCGGGCAGCGCACCCTCAGGCGGGCTGCATCTCCTGCATCGCGGCGGACTCGAGGTCGAGCATGGCGACGGCCCGGGCGGCCGTGAGCCGGTCGTTGTCCTCGGACAGGCGGAGGACGAGCTCCTCGAGCTCACCCACCCGGGCGCGCAGCCGGGAGTTCTCGGCGACGAGTCGGGCGGGGGTACGCAGGTCGCTGTTCAGGTAGCCGATCAGCGCCTTGGCCATGGAAAAGCCTCTTCCATCTGGGAGGGAAGCCCACGGTGGCGGGCCGTCTTCAAGAGTCCCACCACGGGCCCGCCGGGTCAATCCGGCGTCGGCAAAGTCCGGGGCACGGTGCGGCGCCTGCGCGGCACCGGCTGGCAGACGGGACAGAAGTACGACGACCGGTTCATGAACGCCACCCGTCGGATGGCGGCGCCGCAGCGGTCGCACGGCTCCCCCTCGCGTCCGTAGGCGTGCAGCGACCGGTCGAAGTAGCCCGACTCGCCGTTGACGTTGACGTAGAGCGCGTCGAACGAGGTGCCGCCCTGCCCCAGGGCGTCGGTCATCACCGTCCGGGCGTGGCCGAGCAGGTCGTGCACCTGGCGGGCGGTGAGCCGGTCCCCCGGCCGCTCGCCGTGCAGCTGGGCGCGCCACAGGGCCTCGTCGGCGTAGATGTTGCCGACCCCCGACACGAGGTTCTGGTCGAGCAGCTGGCGCTTGACCCCGGAGATCCGCCGGCGGACCCGACGTACGAACTCGGCGTCGTCGAAGGCCGGGTCGAGGGGGTCGCGGGCGATGTGCGCGATCTCGGGCGGCAGGTCGGCGCCGCCCGCGGAGACCGACAGGCCCCCGAACATGCGCTGGTCGACGAAGCGCAGCTCCCGCCCCCCGGCGGCGCCCTCCAGCACGAGCCGGATCCGCAGGTGCCGCTCGTCGGGGGCGTCGGGCGGCTGGACGAGCAGCTGGCCGCTCATGCCGAGGTGGCCGAGCATTGCGTCGCCGTTGTCGAGCGGGAGCCAGAGATACTTCCCCCGGCGCCGGGCGGACTCGATGCGGCGCCCGGTCAGGGCCTCGGCGAAACCCGCCGGACCGCGCAGGTCACGCCGGACTGGGCGCGGGTGCAGCACGTCGACGCGGGTGATCGTGGCGCCCAGGACGTGGCGTGCCAGGCCGGCGCGGACGACCTCGACCTCGGGGAGCTCGGGCACCGGGGCGCCGGATCAGTCGGTCAGGGTCGCGCGCTGGACGACGACGTGGGCCGCCGCGTCGGCGGTGGGGTCCTCGACGCCGAGGTTGGCCGCGATCTCGCCGTACGCCGTCTCGGCGGCAGCCTGCTCGGCTTCCTTCTTGGAGCGACCCACGCCGTTGCCGTAGAGCCCCTCACCGACGCGCACCTGGGCGGTGAACGTCTTCATGTGGTCGGGGCCCTCGTCCTCGATGACGTACTCGGGGACGCCGAGGCTGTGCTCGGCGGAGAGCTCCTGGAGGGAGGTCTTCCAGTCCAGGCCGGCGCCCATGGCCGAGGCGGCCTCGATGAGCGGGTCGAAGAGCAGGTGAACGACGTCGGCGGAGGTCTCGATGCCCCCGGGGCTCAGGTGCACGGCACCGATGACGGCCTCGACGGTGTCGGACAGGATCGAGGCCTTGTTGCGGCCACCCGTCGACTCCTCGCCGCGACCGAGCTTCACGTGGTCGCCCAGCCCGATCCGGCGGCCGACCTCGGCCAGCGCGCGGGCGTTGACGACGGCGGCCCGCAGCTTGGCGAGCCGACCCTCGGAGAAGTCGGGGTGCGAGCGGTAGAGGGTCTCGGTGACAACGACGCCGAGCACGGAGTCACCGAGGAACTCCAGGCGCTCGTTCGTCGGGAGGTTGCCGTTCTCGTAGGCGAACGACCGGTGGGTCAGGGCGCGCTCGAGCAGCTCGGGGTCCAGGATCGGATCCCCGAGCGCTGCTCGCAGCTCGCCGTAGTTCGTCAGCGGACCGTGGTCGCGATCAGAGAACCTGACGGCGGGTGGCACGAGCGCCGTACTGGCCGCAGGTGCCGCACGCGCGGTGCGGCAGGTGCTTGGCACCGCAGGCAGCGTTCGCGCAGGTCACCAGGGACGGCGCGACGGCCTTCCACTGCGAACGACGGTGACGCGTGTTGCTGCGCGACATCTTCC
>JAOPYB010000431.1 GCA_025964835.1 Nocardioides sp.
GGATAGCGGGGGGTCCTGCTGTGTATAACAACGGGCAACCTGTGGGGCTTCCGCATCCGACCTGTGCACTAGATGTGGATAACTACATCCGTGTAAGTACCAGATCTTGTGGTTACCGTACGCCGCGGATCGGCGGCGATGCAAGTGCCTCGCTCAGATTCCTGTCGTCCAGATCACACGCGCCGAGAAACCGCAGGTCAGGCCGCTGTCGGCCCGCCGAAATAGTCATTTCGGGTGGTGTGTCGCACCCCGCCCGGCGGGCTCGGCCAGGGAGGCCAGGTCCCGCCACCAGGAGAGCCGGTCGGGGCGGCCGTCGTAGTCCTTGCGCTGATTGGCGCCGCTGGTGCCGGGCAGCACGAAGACCTGCGCGCCGGCGAGATCCCAGGCGGCCACGCCCAGCTGCGGCTTGCGCAGGCCGAGCGCCCTGGCGGCGCCCTGGGCCACGGTCTTGCTGGTGAAGGCGAGCCACTCGGGCTGCCAGGTCTCGACCTTGGCGACCAGCTCGTCCACGTCGTACGTCGGCGGGCTGGTCGAGATGTGCCGGACCAGGTCGGTGAGCCCGAGGCCGAGCGCGACCACGCGCTCGTCGTCGGGCGGGCCGAGCTCGTCGGGGCTCAGCCCGCTGCGGTGCAGCATCTGCCAGAAGTTGTTGCCCGGGCCGGCGTAGTAGTGCTCCCGGAGCTTGGTGCTCTCCGCGCAGGCCATCCCGCAGAAGACGACGCGCGGCTCGGGGCCGACGAGGTCCGCCAGGTCGTCCATGCCCCCACCCTGCCAAGCCCGGACAAGTCCTTCCAGCAGCGGAGCGGGTCAGCCGACCCGGGCCGGGGGGTCCTCGGCGTGCTCGAGCTCGATCACGAACCACGCGGTGGTGCCGGAGGCGTCCTGCTCGGAGCCCCAGCGGTCGGCGATGGCGTCGACGAGGGTCAGCCCGCGTCCGAAGACCCGCATCGGGTCGTCGGCGTCCGGCATCTGCGTCATCGACGCGGGGTCGTTGGAGCGGTTCGAGCCGCCCAGGTCGCGGACCACCACGGTGAGGACGCGGTGCTCGAAGTGCACGGTCAGCTCCGAGCTGGTGCGCGCGTGGATGATCGCGTTGGTGACCAGCTCGGAGAGGCAGAGCTGGGCGTTGTCGACGGTGTCGTCGTCGACGCCCCACTCCTCGAGCCACTCGCGCAGGAACCGGCGGGACGCGCTCGCGGCCCGGGGGTCGCCCTCCAGCAGCACGGACGCGCGGTCCCCCTGGCCGATCAGGGCGGGGTCGTCGGCGGTCGCATCCTCCGGCCCGCGGCCGGTGATGATGCGGACGCGCCTGACGGCGTCGGCCGTACGGCGCGCGGTCGCCTCCAGCAGCCTCCGCTGCGGCTCGGCGAAGGCCTGCTCCGCGTCGAAGAGCACGATCAGGCCGCCGATCGGGGAACCGAAACCGGGCAGCGGCCAGGCCGCCAGTCCGCGGATGCCCTCGCCCCGCAACCGGGGGACCAGGTCCGCGTAGCGCGCCTCGAGCTCGTCGAGGTTGCCGATCAGGGGCTCGCCGGTGCGGGCGACGGTGGTGAGGGGCACGTCGTCGTAGGCGTCGATGTGCGACCAGGACAGGTCGGGCCGGCCCTGGGCGTCGGTCGCGACGTACCGCAGCCGGCGGCCCGCGCCCTCGACCAGCGCGAAGCCCACGCGGCTCACACCCGGGAGGGTGATCAGGTCCGCGAGCACGCTTCGCGCCACCTCGTCGATGTCGGAGGCGTTGCGCAACGCAAACCCGAGACGGGAGAGGTGCCCCAACGGCGCATGGGGATCTCCCCCCGATGCGTCCGACGTCGGAGTGCCTACGTCGTCCAGCACGCTGACAGGGTAGGACAATTGACGGACCCGCGCTCGTATGAACCCGTGGTCCAGACCGGTTCTTCCCTGCTGGGGTTCTGCGGCTCCCGAGCAGGTAACGGGGCCGGTGCGACGGAACCGCGGGTCCGGGCCACCTGGCGTGCCGCGATCCGACACAATGGCCGGGTGGCATCAGAGGGCAAGCGAATCGGGTCGCGGCGGGGGCCGAAGAAGAAGGCGTCCCTCCAGCCGTCGCTGCTCGGGCTCGCCATCGGGGTCACGCTCGCGGTGATCGCGTGGGGCTACCTCGTGTACGCCGCCATCGACTTCGGCTCGACCGCCCGGGGCGGTGAGTCGCAGGCCTGGTGGTTCCTCGGGATCGCGTCCTTCGGGGCCGTCGCCTGCCTCTTCATCGGCCTGATGCTGATCTCGCGACTGCTGCGCAAGCTCGGCATCACCAGCGCCCCGAGCTCCGCGCCGGTCTCCGCGCTGACCCCGGCCGCCCAGGACGAGCACCCGGTGGTCGTCCCCCGCCCGCAGGGTGGGCACCGCGCCGCTCGCTGAGGTCGGAAGCCCCCTAGCGGTCCGCGAGCCGGCGCACGAACTTCAGTCCCGACCAGGTCTCGTCGATGGCGGCGACCTTGACGTCGACGAAGCCGAGCGCCAGGCCGAGGGCGCGGACCCGGTTCTCGTCGATGTCGCAGACGACGCCGGCGGCGGCGAGGGACCGGTGGGCCGCCTTCTTGGGCCAGCAGACCCAGACCATGCCGGCGGTGCTGGTGCGCTCGAGGAGCACCGGCAGCCGCGCGGCCAGCGAGGAGACCGACGTGTGGAAGGTGAGCGTCACGTCGGCGGTGTGCGGCAGGCGGCGTACGACGCGGGCCGCGCCGAGGTCACCGAGGTCGACCGCCTCCGGGAGGGCGTCGAGGAGCACGACGTGGCTGTCCCTGATCCCGAGCTTGCGGCCCAGCGGGGTGCCTGAGTAGCCGGCCATGACCGGAGCGTAGGACACCCCGAACCCCCCAGATCGTCACAGCACGTCACAGCACGTCACAGAACGCCGCAAGGGGCGGAGCCACCAGGCTCCGCCCCCTGTCTTCCCCGGCCCACCAGCCGGGGTCGAGTCGGCTGGCAGAGGTCTTCGGGTGGTCGGGCTCGACCACCGGTTCTCAGGTCAGCGGCACGCGCAGGCGCTGGCCGGCCTCGACGAGGGCGGAGTCGAGGGCGTTGAGGCGCTCGATCCGGTCCACCATCGCGCGCACGTCGCCGTCGTCGGCGAGCTCGCTGGCGATCGCCCAGAGGGTGTCGCCGGTGCCGACCATGACGATCCGGGTGGGCTCGGGGGTGCCGGGCCGCTCGGAGGCGACCGAGCCGGCGCCCAGGGCGATCCCGACGCAGAGCAGCACGACCAACGCGGCCACGAGGACCACGAGGCGGCCGCGGCGGGTGAGCCGGACGGTCGAGACGTGGATCGACACGGGCGGGTGCAGGGTCACGCTGTTCAAAGTCATGGTGCTCATCGGGACCTCCTGGGGAAGTGGCGGTCAGCCTGGGTCGTCAAGGTCGGGTCTTGGAACTGCTACGACCCATGTCTATCGGCGGCCACCGACAGTCCGGCTGGACCTCGGCCTTGCGAGCCGCTCGATCGGACGTTCGATCGAACATGTGTACGAGAGTAGATCAGGTGTTCGAACGACGCAAGCACCTGGACGAACGAATGTTCGAACGTGTCGCGGACGGCGAGATGCCGCCGGCGAGGCGGCCCTCAGGAGCCGGAGCGGCGCGAGATCGCGCGTCTGCCCTGGGCCGCGAAGACCGCGGTCCCCAGCTTGGCCACGCCCGGCGCGATCGCGCCGACCCGCACCACGCCGCCACGCCAGCCCGGCACGCTGCGCACGACCCGCCGGCTCCCGATCAGGTCCACGGCCGCCTCGGCGACGGTGTCGACGGTGAGGATCGGGCCGCCGGAGTGCACGAGCGCGTTCCCCAGCCCGCCCGGGTCCTGCCCGTCGAGCATCGCGGTCTGCACGCCGTCGGGGCACACCGCGTGCACCCGGACCCGGCGCGGCGTCTCGGCGTCGACCGACATCGTGGCGGAGACGATCGCGGCCTTGGAGGCGGCGTACACGCTGTAGCCCGGCACCGGCCCGAGCCCGGCCAGCGAGGCCGTGTTGACGATGTCGCCGCCGCGGTCGCCGAACCCGTCGATCGCCGCGCGCATCCCCCACAGCGTCCCGAGCAGGTTGACCTCGACCAGGCGGCGCACCGCCTCCTCGGACAGCTCGCTGAGCCGGCCGTCGTCGCCGACGCCGGCGTTGTTGAACCACGCGGTGAGTACGCCGTGGCGTGCGGCCTCCGCCGCCGCCGCGGCGTGGGCTCCGGGGTCGCGGACGTCGTGGACCAGGCCGGCCACGGCGCCGATCTCGGCGGCGGTGCGCTCCGCGCCGGGCCCGTCCACGTCGGTCACCACGACGGCGTACCCGCGGGCGACCAGCCGCTCCGCGATCCCGCGGCCGATGCCGCGGGCGCCTCCGGTGACGACGGCGCTGCCCGGGGTGGTGCTGTTCCTCGAGGTCATGGCGGGAGTCAAGCACCTCACCGGGTATCGCTCGCCGCACTCGCTGCTCGACCACCCGAGGACGCCGCGACACGCCGTTCGAACAGATGTTTGAATCATCGGGCCCGGATGGCTACGGTGTGACCACCAGCCCGCGCCCGACAGCGTGCACACCCGGGCTGACCCGCACCCGCACCGGAAGGGCAGCACCATGGCCAGCAACAAGACTCGAGGCACGGTCACCGAGCTCCCCGACGGTCCCCCCGACGCGACCGGCCTGACGCCGCGCCAGCTGCGCGTGCTCGCCCACATCAAGGACGCCATCGAGCTCCGCGGCTACCCGCCCAGCATGCGCGAGATCGGCGATGCGGTCGGGCTCACCAGCTCCTCCAGCGTCGCCCACCAGCTCAAGGTCCTCGAGGAGAAGGGGTTCCTCAAGCGCGACCCCAACCGCCCGCGCGCCCTCGAGGTCTTCCTGCCCGAGCTGATGGCGGCGCGCCGCTCGATCTCATCGGCCGACGAGACGTCGTACGACGAGACCGGCGTCGGCGACGCGATGCCGGCCGCGACGTACGTCCCCATGGTCGGCCGGATCGCCGCCGGTGG
>JAOPYB010000432.1 GCA_025964835.1 Nocardioides sp.
CCGGTGGCCGCGGCGTACACCGACCGCGTCGTCTTCCTCGCCGACGGCCGGGTCGTCGACGAGCTCCTCGACCCGAGCCGCGAGCTGGTCCTCGACATCATGGCGCGGATGACCGCCGCCACGGAGGGCGTGGCGACGTGATCCGCGCGGCCCTCAAGAGCCTGCTGGGGCGCAAGCTGCGCCTGCTGATGAGCACGTTCGCGATCGTGCTCGGCGTCGCCTTCGTAGCCGGGTCGCTGGTCTTCTCCGACACCCTGAGCCGCAGCTTCACCGCGCTCTTCGCCTCGACCGTCGGCGACGTCGTCGTGCGTCCCGACAGCGGCACCACCGTCGATGGGGCGCCCTCCACCCGGACCATCCCCGCGTCCCTGCTCGACGACCTGCGCAGTATCCCGGGAGCAGCGCGGGTCGACGGCAACGTGTCCGCCGTCGGGGTCTTCGTGGTCGACAAGGAGAACAAGGTCGTCGGCGGCTTCGGGCCGCCCGGGTTCGGCGTCAACTGGTCCGACGCGCCGGCGGGCCACGGCCTCGAGGGCCTCTCGATCACCACCGGGCACGCGCCGCACGGTCCCGACGAGGTGGTGCTCGACGCCAAGACCGCCGAGCGGGCCAACTACTTCGTCGGTGAGCGGATCGTCGTCGTCACGTCGGCCGACCGGGCCCGGCTCACGCCGAGGCTCGTCGGCATCGCCGACTTCGAGCACGGTGGGTCGCTCAACGGCGCCAGCCTCAGCATCTTCGACACCCCGACCGCACAGGACCTCTTCCTCGACGGCAAGGACGCCTACACCGACGTGTGGGTGACGGCGAAGGACGGCGTCTCCCAGGAGGAGCTGCGCGACCAGGTCGCGGCGCAGCTGCCCCAGGACGTCGAGGCGGTGACCGGCGACGACGCCGCCGACGAGAGCGCCTCCGAGCTGCTCAAGGCGATCACGTTCCTCACCACCTTCCTGCTGATCTTCGCGGGCATCGCGCTCGTCGTCGGTGCCTTCCTGATCGTCAACACGTTCTCGATCCTCGTGGCCCAGCGCAGCCGCGAGCTGGCGCTGCTGCGCGCCCTCGGGGCCTCGAAGCGCCAGGTCACGTGGTCGGTCCAGCTGGAGGCGTTCGTGCTGGGCGTGATCGGCTCCACGATCGGGCTCGGGCTGGGGGTGCTGCTCGCGATGGCGATCCGGGCGTTCTTCGCGAACTTCGGGCTCGACCTCTCCGGCCAGCCGCTCGTCTTCGCGCCGCGCACGTTCGCGGCGTCGTACGCCGTGGGAGTGCTGGTCACGATGGCGGCCGCCTGGCTGCCCGCCCGGCGGACCACCCGCATCGCACCCGTGCAGGCGCTCCGCGACGACGTCGCGATGCCCGAGTCCGCGCTGCACCGCCGGCTGCTGCTCGGCATCGTCCTGATCGTCGGCGGCCTCGCCTCCCTGTACCTCGGGCTCTTCTCCGACGTGACGCACGGCGGTTGGTGGACCGGTGCCGGAGTGCTCGCCATCCTGCTCGGCGTCGCCTCGGCCAGCCCGGTGATCAGCAGGCCGTTCCTGTCGCTCGCGCGCTGGGTGTACGCCGGGTTGTTCGGCACCGTCGGCAACCTCGCCGGCCAGAACTCCCTGCGCAACCCACGCCGTACGACGGCCACCGCGTCCGCGCTGATGATCGGCCTCACGCTGGCCTGCACGATGGCGATCGTCGGCGACTCGGCCAAGGCGAGTGTCGACCAGACGGTCCAGGAGAACTTCGTCGGCGACTTCATCGTCAGCAACGTCTTCGGCGGGCCGTTCTCGCCGTCCATCGCGAAGCGGATGGCGAATGTCGACGGCGTGACCGAGGTGGTCCGCGAGCGCTTCCAGTTCGCCGAGCGCGACGGCGACCGTCAGGGCGTCGCCGCGACCGACCCGGCCCGGATCGACGCCCTCGAGCTGAAGATGCTCTCCGGCAGCACGTCGGACCTGACCGACGGCACCGTGCTGGTGAAGAAGGCCTTTGCCGACGACCACGACCTGGCCGTCGGGGACGAGCTCACCCTCAAGGTCCCGTCCGGCGAGGAGACCTACCGGGTGACCGGGGTCATGGACGACAACCCGCTCGTCTTCGCGCCCGTGCTCACCACCATCGACACCCTCACGGCTGCCGGGTTCCAGGACCAGGACAACGCCCTGGTGATCATGACCGACCACACCTCCGTCGGCGTCCAGAACCGGCTCGACGAGGTGGTGGGCGACCTGCCGATCGTCACCGTCAAGAACGAGGCGGAGTTCGCCCAGGAGCAGCGCCAGCCCATCGACGGACTGGTGCGGACGATCTTCGCGTTGCTCGGGCTGGCGCTCGTGATCGCCGTCCTCGGCATCGTGAACACCCTGGCGCTGTCGATCATCGAGCGGACCCGCGAGATCGGGATGCTGCGTGCGATCGGGCTGAGCCGGGCGCAGCTGCGCCGGATGATCACGCTCGAGTCGATCGTGATCTCGGTGCTCGGGGCGGTGCTCGGCGTGGGCCTCGGAATCGGCTTCGGCATCGCGCTGATGTACGCCGTCCGCGACCAGGGACTGGAGGTCATCAGCGTCCCGGAGGGGCAGCTCGCGCTCTTCCTGGCGCTGTCGCTGGTGATCGGTGTGCTGGCCGCGGTCTTCCCCGCACGCCGGGCGGCGCGGCTCGACGTACTGCGGGCGATCGCGACCGAATGAGACCTCGGGGGTCTTGACGCACCACCTCAAGACTGTTTCAAGTACGCCCGATCCCGGGACGGGGAGCCGTCCGGACACCTACAGTTTCCTCTCGTGGACGAGTTGCTGGTGTCGGAGGGGCGTGCGCTCAAGCACGTGCAGGTGCGCGAGTACGTGCGTTCCCTCGTCGCCGGCTCGGCACCCGGTTCGCCCGCTCCCTCCGAGCGGGAGCTCGTCCACCGCTTCGGTGTCGCGCGGATGACGGTCCGCCAGGCCATGGACGCCCTCGTCGTCGAGGGCCTGCTCGAGCGGATCCCCGGTCGCGGCACCTTCGTGGCCCGCCCCCGGCGGATGGCGAGCCGCCTCACGTCGTACACCGAGGAGATGCTGCGCCGCGGCCTCCTCGCCGAGTCCCAGACGCTGCTGGCCCGCCGCGAGCAGGCCGGTCCCGGCGTGGCCCGGGCGCTCAGCATCAGCGAGGGTGACGCGGTCATCCACTGGCGGCGGCTGCGCCGCGCCGACGGTGCCCCGATGTGCATCGAGGACGCCTACCTCAACGAGGTCCTGATTCCCGGCTTCCTGCAGAGCGGCATGCCGACCAGCCTCTACGAGGCACTCGGGTCCCGCGGGATCCGGCCGACCTGGGCCGAGGACTCCATCACCGCCGACGCGGCGAACGAGGAGGAGGCGGGGCTGCTCGAGGTCGAGCTCGGCACCGCCGTGCTGCGCCACTCCCGCCGCGCGCTCGCCAACGACAAGGTCGTCGAGGTCTCGCGATCGGTCTACCGGTCGGACCGGTTCACCCTCTGGGTGCAGCTGGGCCAGGAGAGCTGAGCAGCCCCAGCGCCGCGACCGGCTCGCCGGTCTCCTCGCAGACC
>JAOPYB010000453.1 GCA_025964835.1 Nocardioides sp.
AGCTCCGCGAGCCGCACCGGGTGGCGCGCTACCTCGAGGACATGGCCGGGGTCTACCACCGCTTCTACGACAGCTGCCGGGTGCTCCCGATGGGCGACGAGGAGCCGGGCGACCTGCACCGGGCCCGCCTGCTGCTCGTGGCGGCCACCCGCACGGTGCTCGCCAACGGACTCGCCCTGCTCGGCGTCTCGGCGCCCGAGCGGATGTGACCGCCTGATGCCGTCCCACGAAGCCGGCTGGGCGCACGCCGACGGCGCCCTGAAGGGCCCGTCCTGGCTGCGCGAGCCCGTCGACCCGAACGCCCTGGTGCGCCACCTGTGGTCCACGACCGCCCGCAAGGTCGACGGCGTGCTCGAGGTCGGGGGAGTGCGCCTGACCGACCTGGTCGCCCAGCACGGCTCGCCCGCCTACGTCCTCGACGAGGCCGACTTCCGGGCCCGGGCCCGCGCGTTCCGCGACGCGTTCGCGGCGTACGACGTCTTCTACGCCGGCAAGGCGTTCCTCTGCACGACCACCGCGCGCTGGGTGGCCGAGGAGGGGCTCAGCCTCGACGTCTGCTCCGCGGGCGAGCTCACGGTCGCCGAACGGGCCGGTGTCGACCCGGCCCGGATCGGCTTCCACGGCAACAACAAGACGCCCGCGGAGCTCCGCCGGGCCGTCGCGCTCGGGGTCGGGCGGATCATCGTCGACTCGTTCGCCGAGATCGAGCGGCTGGTGGCCATCGTCGCCGAGCTCGGTGCGACCGCGCGGGTGATGGTGCGGGTGACCGCCGGCGTCGAGGCGCACACCCACGAGTACATCGCCACCGCCCACGAGGACCAGAAGTTCGGCTTCTCGATCACCAGCGGTGACGCGTTCGACGCCGTACGCCGCGTGGGCGCGGCCGCCGGCCTCGAGCTGCTGGGCCTGCACTCCCACATCGGGTCCCAGATCTTCGACTCGTCCGGCTTCGAGGTGGCCGCGCGGCGGGTCCTCGCGCTGCACGCCCGGATCTCCGAGGAGCTCGGCGTGACCATGCCCGAGATGGACCTCGGCGGCGGCTTCGGCATCGCCTACACGACCCAGGACGACCCGTCGGACCCCTCGCAGCTCGCGACCGAGATGAGCAAGATCGTCGAGCACGAGTGCCGCGCCCTCGGCATCGCGGAGCCGCGGCTGTCGATCGAGCCCGGCCGCGCGATCGTGGGGCCGGCGATGTGCACGGTCTACGAGGTCGGCACGGTCAAGCAGGTCGCGCTGGACGGCGGCGCCGTGCGCACCTACGTGTCCGTGGACGGCGGGATGAGCGACAACATCCGCACCGCCCTCTACGACGCCGACTACTCGTGCACGCTCGCCTCCCGCGCCTCCGAGGCGACGTCGACGCTGACCCGGGTGGTCGGCAAGCACTGCGAGGCCGGTGACATCGTGGTCAAGGACGAGTTCCTCCCGGCCGACGTCGCGCCGGGCGACCTGGTGGCCGTGCCCGGCACGGGTGCCTACTGTCGGTCGATGGCCTCCAACTACAACCATGCGCTGCGACCGCCGGTGATCGCCGTGCGGGACGGCGCCACACGGGTCGTGGTGCGCCGCGAGACCGAGGACGACCTGTTGGCAACCGACGTGGGGGACCTGACGTGAGCACCGACAACGTGGGGAGCGGCGGGCCGCTGCGCGTGGCCGTGCTCGGCTGCGGTTCCGTGGGCTCGCAGGTGGTCCGCCTCCTGCAGGAGCAGGCCGGCGACCTGACCGCCCGGGTCGGTGCGCCGGTGGAGCTGGTCGGCGTGGCCGTCCGGCGGCTCGACGCCGCCCGCGAGGTCGACGTCCCCGAGGGGCTCCTCACCACCGATGCCGCCGGCCTCGTGGCCCGCGACGACGTCGACCTGGTGGTCGAGGTCATCGGCGGCATCGAGCCCGCGCGCTCGCTGATCCTCTCCGCGCTCGAGAACGGCGCCTCCGTCGTCACCGCCAACAAGGCGCTGCTCGCCGAGGACGGACCCACCCTCTTCGAGGCGGCCGAGAAGGCCGGCCGGGACCTCTACTACGAGGCCGCCGTCGCCGGCGCCATCCCGATCCTGCGCCCGCTGCGCGAGTCGCTGGCCGGGGACAAGGTGACCCGGGTGCTCGGCATCGTCAACGGCACGACCAACTTCATCCTCGACAAGATGGACACCTCCGGCGCGGGCTTCACCGAGGCGCTCGAGGAGGCGCAGGAGCTCGGGTACGCCGAGGCCGACCCGACCGCCGACATCGAGGGCTTCGATGCCGCAGCGAAGGCCGCGATCCTCGCGTCGCTGGCGTTCCACACCCGCGTCACCGCCTCCGACGTGCACCGCGAGGGCATCTCCGAGGTCACGGCTGCCGACGTCCAGTCGGCGCGCGAGATGAACAGCGTCGTGAAGCTGCTCGCGATCTGCGAACTGCGCACCACCGAGGACGGGCAGGGCGCCGTCGCCGTCCGCGTGCACCCCGCGATGATCCCCCGCTCGCACCCGCTGGCGTCGGTCCGCGAGGCCTACAACGCCGTGTTCGTCGAGTCCCAGGCCGCCGGCCAGCTGATGTTCTACGGCCCCGGAGCGGGCGGGGCGCCGACCGCGTCGGCCGTCCTCGGTGACCTCGTCACCGTGGCCCGCAACCGCCTCGCGAACACCCGTGGCGCCGGTGAGTCGGCGTACGCCGACCGCGCCGTGCTGCCGATGGGGGAGACGCTGACGCGCTACCACGTCGCCATCGACGTCGACGACCGGGCGGGCGTGCTCGCCGCGGTCGCCACCGCCTTCGCCGACCACGGCGTCTCGATCCAGACCGTGCGCCAGGAGGGCCGCGGCGCCGACGCCCAGCTTGTCGTCGTATCCCACCAGGCCACCGACGCCCAGCTGAGCGCGACCGTGCAACACCTGCGCACCATGGAGATCGTCCGCGAGGTCACCTCCGTGATGCGCGTCGAGGGGGATGCAGAGTGAGCCTCGACGAGCTCGACCAGCGACGGCACACCCACCAGTGGCGGGGCGTCATCGAGGAGTACCGCGACCTCCTCCAGATCCCCGAGGGCACCCCCGCGGTCACGCTGCGGGAGGGTGGCACCCCGCTCGTGCACTCCGAGTGGCTCTCCGGCCTCACCGGCGCCGAGGTGTGGCTCAAGGTCGAGGGCGACAACCCCACCGGCTCGTTCAAGGACCGCGGCATGACCGCGGCCATCTCGGTGGCGAAGCACGACGGCGCCGAGGCGGTCGTCTGTGCCAGCACCGGGAACACCTCCGCCTCGATGGCCGCCTACGCCGC
>JAOPYB010000499.1 GCA_025964835.1 Nocardioides sp.
CCGGGGTCTCGATGGCCCCGTCGGCGAGCGTCGGGCTCTTCTCGTCACCGTTGCTGATCGCACCGAGCAGCACCGAGGAGCCGTTGGGGTCGGCGATCTCGATGTTGCGCTTGAAGGAGAACGCGACGTCGGAGGACGTCAGCGCGTTTCCGTTGGAGAACGTGAGACCGTCGCGCAGCGTGCAGGTCACGGTCTGGGGGTCGTCGTAGTCGCAGGACTTGGCCGCGTCGCCGACCGGGGTGTCGCCACCAGCCGGGATCGAGACGAGCTGTTCGAAGATGTTGTACTGCATGTTCCACGACCCGAAGTCGTAGGAGCCCGCAGGGTCCATCGCGGTCACGGTCTCGGTGGTGCCGAGGATCCACGGGGTCTTGCTCGCCGACCCTGCGTTCCCGCTGCCGCCGCTTTCGTCGCTGCCGCCGCACGCCGCGAGCGAGGCGATCAGGACGCCCGCCCCGAGCAGTGCGAGCACGTTCTTCTTCGGGTGCACGTGTTTCCCCTCATGGTCCGGACCCCCCGTCTCTGTGGGGTCGGTCGGTCCGGAACTTACTCGGACAGCACAGGCCGCGCCACCGCAGGAACCCCCGCGACAGGTCGCGATCGGGCAACGATTCGCCGGTGCGGAGGCGGCCGCGCTAGATCCCGTTGCGCTGGGCCCAGACCGCGGCCTGGGTGCGGTCGACGACGCCGATCCGCGCGAACGCCGAGGTCAGGTGGGCCTTGACCGTGCGCTCGCTGATCTCGAGGCGGCGGGCGATCTGCTTGTTGGCGAGCCCGTCGCGGACCAGCCCGAGCACCTCGGTCTCGCGGGTCGTGAGCTGCACCTGGCTGGAGCCGGCGCGCACGCCGAGGAGGGCGCGGGCCGCCTTGGGATGGATCGGGGACTCCCCCCGGCTCACCGCGCGGATCCCCTGGAGCACGTCCTCGGGGTCCGCGTCCTTGAGCAGGTAGCCCACGGCCCCGGCATCCAGGGCGGCGATGATCCGCTCGCCGTCGGAGAACGTCGTCAGGACGAGCACGTCCACGCCCAGCTTCTCGGCCATGATCGCCCGGGTCGCACCGACGCCGTCGACGACGGGCATCTGCAGGTCCATGAGCACGACGTCGGGCAGCAGTCGGCGCACGACCTCGAGGGCCTGGGCGCCGTCGGCTGCGCTGCCGACGACCTCGATGTCGTCGGTGCCGGCGAGCAGCTGCTCGAGCCCCGCCCGGATCACGGCATGGTCGTCGACCAGCACCACCCGGATCTTCGGCGTTGCAGTCGGCTCCGTCGCTGGGTCTGTCATCGGGCATCCACCTCCATGTGCACCGTCGTCCCCTCTCCGGGAGAGGATCGCACCCCGAGCTCGCCGCCGCAGTCCGCGACCAGGGTCTTGAGACCGCGCAGCCCGTAGCTGTGGGGGTGTCGGGCTCCCCCCGGCTCGAAGCCGACACCGTCGTCGACGACCTCGAGCGTCAGCCGGCGGCCGTCGCCGCGCACGGTGACCGCGAGGGTCGACGCGCCCGAGTGCCGGATCGCGTTGCGCACCGCCTCCTGGGCCACCCGCCAGACGAGGGCGGCCATGTCGTTGGACGCCGTCTCGGCGCCCTCCACGCTCACGGAGGCCTGGATGCCGGCCGGTCCCGCTCCGGCGATCAGGTCGGCGAGGGCGGCGGGCAGCCCCTCGGAGTGCAGCTCCGGGGGGTGGATCTCGGCCACCAGCGAACGGAGCGCCTTGAGACTGTCGCGCAGGGAGCTCCCGGCGCCCTGGAGCGTCGCGCGTGTCTCGTCGGGCGTGCCGGAGTCCCGGGCGATCGCCCCGATCGAGAACGCGGTGCCGGCGAGGTCCTGGACGACCCCGTCGTGCAGGTCGCGGGCGATCCGGCGCCGCTCGGCGTCGGAGGCGTCGATCGCGGAGCGCAGCAGCCGCTCCCTCTCCTTGCCGGCGTTCGTCAGCTGTCCGGTCAGGATGCTGAGCATCAGGGTGACCAGGGCGATCAGCAGCAGGAACGGGCCGATCGTGATCCAGCGGAACGCGGAGACGATCTCGGCCTGGCGGTCGTCGAGCCGGTTGAGCTCGTAGTAGGCGCCGAACAGGAGCGGCTTGCCCTCGGGGGCGCGCATCCGGGAGAAGATCTCCACCTGGTCGGCGGCGTCCCCGCTGAACTGGCCGGCCGCCTGGCTGGCGGCGCCGGGCTCCGCCACCGCGGTGGTCGTGCCCCCCTTGGCCAGCACCCGCAGCTGTCCCTCGTCCAGCTCGACGACCGAGTGCAGGAGCTCGCGCCGGTCGGAGTAGAGGATCTCGCCGTCGCTGGACATGATGTCGACGTGGGCGACCTCGCCCACCAGGAGCCGTTTGAGCACGCGGCGGTCGAACTTGTCGATGGCGCCGGTGCGGGCCTCGACCAGGCCCTTCGGCACGTCGGGCTGCGCGACCGAGCGGGCCAGCAGCTGGGTCGTGCGCCTGGCCTCGGCCACGGCCTCGTCGGAGGCGGCCCGGGCGGCCAGGAAGTTGGTCGCGATGACGATCGCCGTCACCGTCAGGAGCCCGACGATCAGGAACTGCGTGACGGGGCTCCGCAGCAGTCGTCGCACACGTGGCCTTTCCTCGGGAGGACCTCAGGATAGGCGCGGCGCTCAGTAGTTGACGGTCACCCTGCAGGCTTCACCCGTGTCGGAGTTGTCCGCGCGGAACAGCACCGAGTCGGGGCCGATGAAGTTGTACATGGTGCGCACGATCTTGAAGGACTTGTCGGCGTCCTTGGCCTTGACGTCGCCGTCGGCGGACACGTCGTCGTTGTGCTTGAACTTCCAGTCCCAGACGTCGTTGTCGTCGCTCCAGACGATGCCGGTGACCTCGAGACGCCCGTCGTCGTTGAGGAGCACCTTCAGACGAACGGTGCTCGACTCTTCGCAGGGGTTGGTGTCCTTCTCGGGAACCGTGTCCTTCTGGGGGACCGTGTCCCGTGCAGGGGCGAGGTGCTTCGCATGGACTTCCTTCGCAGTGCCGCCATCACCCATCGCCACGCCAGGCGTGAGGACGGGGGCCGCTGCACCCAGCGCAAGGCTGAGCACGATGACGGCACCGCGTCGGAAATTC
>JAOPYB010000505.1 GCA_025964835.1 Nocardioides sp.
CGCTCTCGACGGGTGGCTGGTTCGGCCAGGGCATCGGCGCCAGCCAGCAGAAGTGGGGCGACCTGCCCGAGGCCCACACCGACTTCATCTTCGCCGTGCTCGGCGAGGAGCTCGGCCTGGTCGGCACCCTGCTCGTGATCGCGCTCTTCCTGACGATCGCCTACGCCGCCCTGCGGGTCGCCCGCGAGACCAAGGACCCGTTCGTCCGCTACGCCACGTTCGGCGTGGTCGTGTGGCTGCTCGGCCAGATGATCATCAACGTCGGCATGGTGCTGGCGCTGATGCCCGTCATCGGCATCCCGCTGCCGCTGGTGTCGTACGGCGGGTCGTCGCTCGTGCCGACCCTGGTCGCCCTCGGCCTGGTCATCGGCTTCGCCCGACGCGAGCCCGAGGCCGCCCGGGCCCTGGCGCAGCGCCGGCGGGCGCGCTCCGTCGGGCTCGCCGCGGGCCGCGTCAACGGCACCCGGCTGTAGCCGTAGGTTTGCCCTGATGCGCGTTCTCCTCGCCGGCGGTGGCACCGCCGGCCACACCTCGCCGCTGCTCGCGACCGCCGACGCGCTGCGGCGGCTCGACCCGAGCGCCGAGATCACCTGCCTCGGCACGCCGCGAGGTCTCGAGAGCCGCGTCGTGCCCGCCGCCGGCTATCCCCTCGAGCTGATCGCGCCGGTCCCGATGCCGCGGCGTCCCAACGCCGACCTGGTCAAGGTCCCCACCCGGTTGCGCGGAGCGGTCAAGGAGACCCTGGCGGTCCTGGACCGGGTCCGGCCGGACGTGGTCGTCGGCTACGGCGGCTACGTCTCGGTGCCCGCCTACCTCGCCGCCCGGCGCCGCGGGCTGCCGCTCGTCGTCCACGAGCAGAACGCCCTGCCCGGCCTGGCGAACAGGCTCGGTGCCCGGATCGCGACCCGCGTCGCGGTCAGCTTCCCCGACACTCCGCTGCGGCACGCCGAGTACGTCGGCCTGCCGATCCGGCGGATGATCTCCCAGCTCGACCGGGCCGCCTCCCGGGCCGAGGCCCGGGCGTTCTTCGGGCTCGACCCCGACCGCCCGACGCTGCTCGTCACCGGGGGCTCGCAGGGCGCCACCCGGCTCAACAGGGCGGTCTCCGGGGCAGCCGGCACCCTCGCCGGCGCCGGTGTGCAGGTGCTGCACGTCCAGGGCAAGCACGGCGGGGCCGAGCCGGTCCCGACGTCGGTGCCCTACGTCGTGCTCGACTACGTGGACCGGATGGACCTCGCCTACGCGGCCGCCGACCTCGTGCTCTGCCGCGCCGGCGCCAACAGCACCGTGGAGGCCGCAGCCACCGGGCTCCCCGCCATCCTCGTGCCGCTGCCGATCGGCAACGGCGAGCAGGAGCTCAACGCCCGACCGGTCGTCGACGCCGGCGGTGCGCTGATGGTGGACGACGCCGCCGTGACGGTGGAGTGGGTCGCCGCGACCGTGCCGGGTCTGGCCACCGACCCCGCGCGCCTGCAGCGGATGGGGTCGGCCGCGGCGGCCCTGGTCCCGCGGGACGCCGACGAGAGGCTGGCCCGGATCGTGCTGGAGTGCGCCCTGAAGGCACGCCGGTGAGGGTCCCGGTCCCCGACGAGATCCTCCCCGCGGACCGGCTCGGCCGGGTCCACTTCGTCGGCATCGGCGGCGCCGGCCTGTCCGGCATCGCCCGGATCATGCTCGCCCGCGGCCTGGCGGTCAGCGGCAGCGACGGCACCGACTCCCCGACCCTGCAGGCGCTGCGGGACCTGGGCGCCGAGGTGCACCTGGGCCACGACGCCGCGCACGTCCACGACGTCGACACCCTTGTCGTGTCGACCGCGGTCCGCGAGGACAATCCCGAGTACGTCGAGGCGGTGCGCCGCGGGCTCGTGGTGCTGCCGCGCTCGGCCGCGGTCGCCGCCGTGATGGCCGGCCGCCGGGTGCTGGCCGTCGCCGGCACCCACGGCAAGACCACCACCACCTCGCTGCTGACCGTGGCCCTGCAGGCCGCCGGAGCTGACCCGACGTACGCCATCGGGGGCGACCTCGCCCAGACCGGAACCAACGCCGCCGAGGGCACGGGCGAGCTGTTCGTCGCCGAGGCCGACGAGAGCGACGGCGCCTTCCTGCACTACGCGCCGTACGCCGCCGTCGTCACCAACGTCGACGCCGACCACCTCGACCAGTGGGGCACGCCCGAGGCCTACGCCGCCGCCTTCGACGAGTTCGCCGAGACCCTCGACCCCGACGGCTTCCTGGTGTGCGTCGTCGACGACCCCGGCGCTGCGGCACTGGCCGAGCGGCAGCGGGCCGCGGGCCGCCGGGTCGTCACGGTGTCGGCCCGTGAGCCCAAAGCCCTGGCCGGGGTGCGGCTCTGGTCGCCGGGGGAGCACTACCTGGCCGACGCGCTCGCGGCGCTCGCCGCCGGCACGACCCTGGGCTTCGCCGAGGACGACCTGGTCCGCGGCCTCGTCTCCTACACGGGCACCAAGCGCCGGATGGAGCGCAAGGGCGAGGCGGGCGGCGTGCGGGTCTACGACAGCTACGCCCACCACCCGACCGAGATCGCCGGTGACCTGCAGGCCGCCCGGGAGCTCGCCGGCGCCGGCCGGGTCGTCGTCGCCTTCCAGCCGCACCTCGTCTCGCGCACCCGCATCTTCGGGGTCGGCATGGGCGAGGCCCTGGGCGCGGCCGAC
>JAOPYB010000526.1 GCA_025964835.1 Nocardioides sp.
CGCGCCGGGCGGCTGCGGGTCGTGCAGGCCCCGGACCACCGCGAGCTCGCCGGCATCCAGATCCTCCCCGCGCACCAGGGCCACGGCCTCGGCACGCACCTGATCGAGCAGTTCCTCGTCGAGACCCGTGACGACGGGCTCCCCGCACGCGTCAGCGTGGAGCGGGACAACCCCCGGGCGCGGGCGCTCTACGAGCGCCTCGGGTTCGTCGAGGTCGGTGGCTCCGAGACGGAGACGCAGCTGGAGTGGCGCCCGTGAGGTGGTCCGGCGTGTCCGCCGCCTCGTTGCCACGACACGTCGGACTGGTGATGGACGGCAACCGCCGGTGGGCCCGCGCGGCCGGACACGTGGACCCCAGCGTCGGACACCGGTACGGCGCCGAGCACGTCCGACAGATCCTGGGCTGGTGCTCGCGCCGCGGGATCGCACACCTGAGCATCTACGTGTTGTCGGCCGACAACATCCGGAAGCGCCAGGGGCCCGAGCTGGACCAGCTCTTCGACCTGTTGGCGAGCACCCTCCCTGACATCGTCAGGCAGTCGGCCGGCGACTGGTCCCTGCACGTCTCCGGCGACCTGTCGCTGCTGCCCGAGCGGTCCCGTGACGCGCTGGTCCGTGCCGTCGAGGACACGCGGGGCCGCTCCGCACACCTCACGCTCGCCATCGGGTACGACGGCCGCCAGGACGTGGTCCACGGGATCCGGACGGCGTTGCTCGCTTCGCACGGCAGCCCGATCGACGTCGACACCATCACGGCGCACCTGGCCGGCGGCCCGCTGAAGGAGATCGACCTGGTGATCCGGACCAGTGGCGAGCAGCGGTTGTCCGGCTTCTTTCCGTGGCAGGCGTCCGACGCCGAGATCCACGTGAGCACGAAGATGTGGCCGGCCTTCACGGAGCGTGACTTCGCACGGGCTCTGGCGGACTACGCCAGTCGCCGCGCCCGCCGGACCGGTGCCTGAGCGAGGGCGCTCTCATCGGTCGAGCAGGTCGCGCAGGATTGTCTTTCGTTGGTCGAGTAGGTCGCGCAGCGACCGTATCGAGACCTCCGGGCGTGCCGATGACCCCGCGGGTGGCGGGGTGTCGGTGCGGTCAGGCTCTTCGCCCTTGTTCGGCGGGGCTCTGGTGGTGGTGGGTCCAGAGGTCGTGGCCGAGGTCGAGGGTGCCGTGGTGGTTGCGGAGGTAGTGGTAACCGTGGGGGCTGGCCCAGAGGTAGCTGCCGCGTTCGACCTGGGTGTGGGACCAACCGCCGTGGGTCTTGAGGCGGTGGTGGCGTCGGCACAGGGGTGCGAGGTTGCACGAACACGTGGTGCCGTTGCCGGTGGCGTGGCGGTGGTGGGGGTGGATGTGGTCGCAGTCGGCGGCGTGCTCGCCGGGCATCACTGCCCGGGCGGGGCGGGTGCACCAGGGGAAGACACAGGTGTGGTCGGCGAGGGTGGCGGCCTCGGTGAGGCGGTCGGGGATCTCGTAGGCGTCGACGTGGATGTGGTCGTTGAGGTCGATGACGGGCTTCACGATCACCTGGGCACCGGGGGTGCCGCACCAGTCGCGGATCTGGGCGGCGGTGATCGGGGATCGGGTGTTCTCGAACCGGCCCACCCCACCGTTCCCGTCAGTCCCACCGGTCCCGTCGAGGGCGCGGTCGCGTATGGCGGCCTCGGCGAGGTGCACGTAGAGCACGACCTGCCGGGCGGGTCGTGCGGGGCGTGCGGGACGTGCGGGTTGGGGGTGTGTGGGTTGGGGGTTTCGAGACGGTTGCTGCGCAACCTCCTCAACCACCGGCCCCGGCACGGGCAGGTCGAGGGTGGTTTGGTGGCGGGCGAGCTGTCCCAGGGCGATGGCGCGGCGCACGTCCAACGAGTCGGTGGAGCCCAGCGACTTCAGGGCTTCGGCACCCGCGGCAACCGCGGCGTCGAGGTCGAGCGCGTCGGCTGTGTCGAGGCTGCCCCAGACGTCGCTGGTGCCCTGCAGGGAGGCTTGGCGGGTGTTGATCGAGAAGTGCCGCCCGTCGGCGGCCTGGTCGCGGCGTTTCGCGGCCTCATCGGGCATGTAGCGGGCGATGGCTTCGTCGATGAGCTTGTCGAGCTGGGTGATGCGGATCTTGTGGGCGACGTGGGCGACGTGGGTGTCGACGTAGTCGGCGGCCTCGGCGCTGAGCAGCAGGGTCGCGGCGGCGACGCGGCGGGCGCGCCAGGCGGGCAGGTCACCGGTGAGTACCCGTTTCCAGGTCCTGGGCAGGCGGTAGCGGAGCTCGACGCCTTCGCCGAGGTAGGCCTTGCCGGCTTCGGTGGGCAGCCCGATCGCGGCCGCGAACTCCGCGACACAGAACTCCGAGACCAGGGGGGCGCCGGGTCCGGCGACGGTCATTGCGGTGTCGGCGAAGACCGCGGCGTCGGTGATCGAGTCGACCGAGTGCATCGCAGCCCAGTCCACCGCGAGCAGGAGCTTGTGGGCTTCGGCACGATCCGCGGCGGCTGTTTCCGAGCGCACCGCGACCAACACCGCGGCGGCGGTCTCGGGTGCGGGGTGGCTCTCGGGCATGGGACCAGTCAAGCCGTGACCACCGACAGTTCGTCCCGGAAACC